>JAHIWM010000192.1 GCA_018815765.1 Gammaproteobacteria bacterium
GCCCGCTTTATTGGTCAAATGAAAGACGTTCATAGATTTACTCTCTTCTCTAATTCCCTTCGTACTTGAAGCTGCAGCGTTGTTGGCTACGTAATCTCGCCCCAGTCACATAGGCAACTATGCTCCTGGGGTCTCTATTACTTGCCGCCTAGCTGCAACATCAATTACTTTGGGTATCCATCCTGTAGGGGCGGGGTTTATCCCCGTCTGTTTTACGTTCAAATCGAATGCCGAGAGGCTTTTATCCTTGCATATCTTCCAGTTCTGTCCCCTTGGTCTCATGTACCATAATGATCACAAAGAAGATTGAGAGCGCCGCGCCCAGGGTATAAAGGCCATAAGTTCCGGCCAGACCAATACCTGCGAGCAGCAAAGGGAATGTCATAGTGATCAGGAAGTTACAGCTCCATTGTGCTAAGCCACTGACTGCAAGGCCTAAACCACGAATTTGGTTCGGGAACATTTCTCCTAACATCACCCACATCACAGGGCCCCAGGACAGGTTAAAAAAGAACACATAAGCGTTAGCGCTAACCAGAGCTACTGTGCCCCAGTCGCCAAGCAGCAGATTGCCACTTTCGTCCTGGCCAGCATTGGCAAAACAAAGCACCATCAGGCCAAGTGTCAAAGCCATGCCCACTGAACCCCATTTCAGCAAAGGTTTACGGCCCACTTTGTCGATAATCAACAGGGTAATAACACAAGCCGCAATACTTAAACCGCCGCTAATAACATTAATCAGTAATGCATCGGATTCAGAAAACCCAACCGCTTGCCAGAGCACTGCACCGTAATAAAACACCACGTTAATGCCAACCAACTGCTGGAAGCTGGCGAGGCCAATACCTACCCAAACAATTTTGCGAACTTTGCCGGTTTGGCTGCTTAATAAATCAGTCAGTCGTGGTTGGTGATCCGCGGATAAAGATTGCTGAATTTCAGCGAGTTTACGTGTCGCGGCATCGCTGCCATACAAACGGGTCAGTACTTTAGCTGCAGCTTCATTGCTGCCTTTTAACACCAGAAAACGTGGGCTTTCAGGAATAAAAAACAGCATGAATAAAAACAATACGGCAGGCAGAAGCTCCATCCAGAACATCCAACGCCAGGCGGCAAAATCAAACCACAAAACGGAAGTTGAAGCACCGGCATATTCGGCCAGCAAGTAGTTGCTGACAAAAGCCATAAACAAACCAAAGATGATGGCGATTTGCTGCAAAGTAGTCAGCATGCCACGGTAGCGGGCTGGAGCCACTTCACAAATATATGCAGGGGTAATGACAGAAGCTGCGCCTACAGCTAATCCACCTAAAATGCGGTAAATAACAAACTCAAATGAGCCTTCGGCAACGCCAGAACCCCAGGCGCTGACAATAAAAAATACGGCTGAGATCAGTAGGATAGTTTTACGACCGCTGATATCGGCCAGTCGGCCGGCAAAAAATGCACCTATGGCACAGCCCAACAGCATGCTGGCGACATTAAAGCCAGTACCGACACTCTCTGAATTAAAGGCTTGTTGCAGGCCATCGACAGTGCCGTTGATCACACCGCTGTCAAAACCAAATAAAAAGCCGCCTATGGTGGCGACTAAGCTGATAAACAAAATAAAGACTTTATTGTCTTCTGAAACGGATGGCTCGTTGCTGTGCTGCAAAATAATAACTCCTGTCAGTTCGCGCAAAGACTTAGCGCGTAGCCTGAGCATAAGTTCTGTTTGACGGAAATACAGCCAGCTTGTTAAAAATCATAATTCTTTCAGTACATTCCGTTAGTCCGCTTTGGCAACTGTCGATGTATGTTAAGGTCAGAAAAAAATCAGTAGCAACAGCTTGCTGCCAGCTCAGCCAGCAGTGTAAGCAACATAGAACAGATAAAAATAACAGCTTGCTTTAAGCAAGCCTGCAACAGGCGAATTGATATGCAAACAGAAGTACAAAAATTATCGGTCACCGAAAAAATCGGTTATAGCCTCGGGGATTTGGCGGCCAATTTGATTTTTCAGACCCTAATGACTTTTTTGGCTTTTTTCTACACTGACGTTTACCAAATACCTGCAGCTGCAGCGGCTACTATTATTTTCATCGGTGGCTTAATTGGCGCCTGTTTTAACCCCATTATGGGCATTATCGCCGACCGCACTCAAACCCGTTGGGGCAAGTTCAGACCCTGGATCCTCTGGACCTCTATTCCTTTTGGCATTATCGCGCTGTTAGCCTTCAGTACGCCTGATTTCAGCCCTGAAGGTAAAATTGCTTATGCGTTCATTACTTATGTGGTGCTGGTGCTGGTGTATTCAGCCAATAACCTGCCGTATTCAGCCTTAAGTGGTGTGCTGACCGGCAATATGGCTGACCGTAACAGTTTGTCGGCTTATCGTTTTGTTGCTGTGATGGTGGCGCAATTTATTATTCAGGCCTTGTTGTTACCGCTGGTACTGATTCTGGGCGATGGTGATAAAGCTGTAGGTTTTGAAAACACCATGACACTCTTTGCTTGTGTCGGCATCGTATTTTTCCTGATCACTTTTATCACCACCAAAGAGCGGGTTTTAACCTGCAGCGCACAAAGCTCCACTATTCGTCAGGACATTGGCGACCTGCTGAAAAACCGGCCCTGGGTCATTATGCTGGTGTTGACAGTGCTGGTGTTTATTACGCTGGCGCTGAAAGGTGGCATGTATATTTTTTACTTCGAAAACTATCTAAATGAACAAGAAGTAGCTGTATTTCTGGAAGATATTGGCTTTAACGCTTTTATCATTGGTTTAAATTCTATGCTAACAGGCATGGGGCTGACCGAATTCCTCTGGCCTAAAGATGCGGCTACTTCGGGTTTTAGCTTATTTAATGCAGGCGGGATTATCTGCATGATTGTCGGCATAGGTTTTTCTAAACCTCTGGCCGATCGTTTTGGCAAAAGGGATGTGTTTGCTGTTGCGCTTTTTATCTCCACTTTGTTTGTCATGGCGTTTTATCTGTTCCCTGCTGATGCCATAGGTCTGGTGTTTTCCTCTCAGCTGTTGCATGGTTTTTTCTACGGCATCACTATTCCGCTGTTGTGGGCCATGATTGCGGACGTGGCGGATTATTCCGAGTGGAAAAACCATCGCCGTGCTACCGCTATTATTTTCTCTGCGATGATTTTTGGTCTGAAACTGGGTTTGAGCATAGGTGGGGCTTTGGTGGCAGGTATTCTGGCTCACTTCGGCTACGATGCTCAGCTGGCAGCTCAGGCACCTGACACTATTAACGGCATTAAATTATCAGTCAGCCTTTTTGCGTCCATACCTTTCCTGTTGGGCGTGGCCATTGTTTGCCTGTATGAAATTAACAAACACAAAGAAAGCCAGATTGAGCAGGAGCTGAATGAACGTCGCGCTGCTGCTGGTTTAGCACAAGCGGAGTAACAGTTATGTCAGACGATTTAAAAGTGCTGAAAGCCAAAGCTATTTCTCAGCCTTTGGTGGAGCACATTTATACAGCCGACCCTTCGGCCCATGTATTTGACGGCCGCATTTATATTTATCCGTCCCACGATATCGAGGCCGGTATTCCCTTTAACGACAACGGTGATCACTTTGGTATGCAGGATTACCATGTGTTGTCGTTGGATGGCCCCGACAGCCCTGCTGTGGATCATGGTGTGGCTTTGCATGTTAAAGATGTGCCATGGGCAGAGCGTCAGATGTGGGCGCCGGATGCGGCCAGAAAAGACGGCACATACTACTTTTATTTTCCGGCCAAAAAGCCAGACGGTATCTTTCAGATTGGTGTGGCTGTGGCCGACTCACCTATTGGGCCTTTTAAAGCTCAGCCCAAGGCTATTGAAGGCAGTTATTCGATAGACCCGGCCGTATTTGAAGATGATGACGGCAGCTTTTATATGTATTTTGGCGGTATTTGGGGCGGGCAGTTACAAAACTACCGCAATAATCAGTACAGCGCTGACAATGCAGAACCTGCAGCAGCTGAGCCGGCTTTAGGGCCAAAAGTGGCGAAACTACGCGACGATATGCTGGAATTTGCAGAAGCGCCACGTGAAGTGCTGATTTTGGATGAACAAGGCCAGGTGTTATTAGCAGGCGACACAGACAGACGCTTTTTTGAAGCCTCCTGGCTGCATAAATATCAGGGCAAATACTACTTCTCTTACTCCACAGGCGATACGCACTTTTTATGTTATGCCACAGGCGATAACCCGTACGGACCTTTTACTTATCAGGGCCGGATTTTAGAACCTGTAGTCGGCTGGACCACTCACCATTCCATCTGTGAATTTGAAGGTAAATGGTATCTTTTTTACCACGACTCTATTTTGTCCGAAGGCGTTACTCATTTACGTTCAGTAAAAATGGCGGAAATTCAGTATGACGCTAATGGCAAAATCCAGACTTTAAAGCCCTACAGGGATTGAGTCACTTTTTAACAGGAGGTTCTGGTGGGTAAACAACTTCTCTCTGCTGTGCTGGGTTTAGGTGTCGCTTTTGCGGCTTCGGCTCAGCATCCGTATCAAAATGCCAGTTTGCCAACAGAGCAGCGGGTGGATGATTTATTATCCCGTATGACGCTGGAAGAAAAAGTGGCTCAGCTGCAAACCGTCTGGCAAAAACGTCGTGGCCTGGAAGATAAAGAGCTGCAGTTTTTACCGGCAAAAGCCAAAGAATTAATACCGCTGGGTATTGGTCATATAGGTCGCCCCAGCGAGTTCAAAACCCCGCAGCAAACGGCAGAATTTAATAATGCCTTGCAGCGCTGGTTAAAGGAAAACACTCGTTTGGGTATTCCGGCCATGATGCATGAAGAAGCTTTGCATGGGTATGCCGCTTTTGATGCCACCAGTTTCCCACAAGCTATTGCTCTTGCCAGCAGTTGGTCGCCACAAGATATGCATGATGTTTATGCCTTGTCTGCCCGTGAAATGCGCGCCACAGGTTCACACTGGGCCTTAACTCCTATTCTTGATATAGCTCGCGACCCACGCTGGGGTCGGATTGAAGAAACCATGGGCGAAGACCCTTACCTGATGTCGGCCATGGGTGTGGCCGCAGTCGAAGGTTTTCAGGGCAAAACAGGGAAAACAGGCCCTTTTGCCGCTGATAAAGTAGTAGCCACCTTAAAGCATCTGACTGGTCATGGTCAGCCAGCTGCAGGGGTTAATATAGCCCCGGCTTTTATCGGTGAACGTGAATTACATGAAGTGTTTTTGCCACCTTTTGAAGCTGCGGTAAAGCTGGCGCATGCCAGCAGTATTATGGCGTCTTACAACGAAATCGACGGTATTCCGTCTCACGTCAATAAGCCTTTACTGGAAGATGTGGTGCGCCAGCAATGGGGCTTTAACGGCGTTATTGTCAGTGACTATTTTGCTATTGAAGAGCTAAGCAGCAGGCATGGTTTATACGGCAGCGAAGCCGCAGCTGGTAAAGCGGCTTTATTGGCTGGCGTTGATATGGAAACTCCGGATCCAAAAGCCTTTCCGCATCTAACCGCCTTAGTGAAAGCAGGCCAGTTGGATGAAGCTTCGATCGACAAAGCTGTGCGGCGGGTCCTGGCGCTGAAATTCCGCTTAGGTTTGTTTGAACAAGCTTATGTGGATGCAACAAAAGCCAATGGCATAGTAGGTGCTGATTCAGATCGTAAGTTTGCCCGCCAGGTGGCAGAGAAGTCGATGGTACTGCTGAAAAACGACGGCACTTTGCCGTTAAAAGCAGACAAGATCAAACAACTTGCTGTGATTGGCCCTCATGCCGATGAAGTCTTATTGGGTGGCTATAGCAGTATTCCACGCCAGACTGTCAGTATTGTTGATGGTTTACGGCAAAAGCTGGAGGGCAAAGCCAAAGTGGAGTTTGCCCGAGGTACCTTGCTCACTAAAGCTTTAACTAAATCAACAGACACAGAAACTCAGGCTTTTGTGACTTCCGATGTGCGTGATCGCAGCAAAGCCGCTGGCACTTATTCGATGCAGCGCTGGAATTATGATGATATCCGTTTAGCTGAAGAGGCCGATCGCAAAGGTTTGTTGGATCAAGCCGTGGCTTTGGCGAAAAACTCTGATGCTGTGGTGTTGGTGCTGGGGGAAAACGAAGGCTTGTCTCGTGAAGCCTGGGCTGATACCCATTTAGGTGATCGCAGCAGTTTAGATTTGGTGGGTAACCAGCTTGAGTTGGCCAAGGCTATTTTGGCGACTGGTAAACCGCTGGTGCTGGTGCTGACGAATGGCCGGCCTCTGGCTTTGGGGGAGCTGGCGTTGTCTATGCCTGCTATTATCGAAGCCTGGTATCTGGGGCAGGAAACAGGTTCAGCTTTAGCTAATGTGTTGTTGGGTGATGTAAGCCCTTCCGGCAAATTACCTCTGACTTTTCCTCGTAGTGCTGGCCATATTCCGAGTTATTACAATCACAAAATTTCCGCCAAACGAGGTTATTTGTTTGACGATATCAGTCCTTTATATGTTTTTGGTCATGGCCTGAGTTACAGCAGCTTTGACTACAGCGCACTGAAGATTGACGACGCTAAAGCCAAAGCCAATGGTGAAGTGATAGTCAGCATGACTATTCGCAATAGTGGTCAATTTGATGCCACCGAAGTGGTGCAGCTTTATATTCAGGACCCAGCAGCCAGCGTGACCCGTCCTGTGAAACAGCTGAAAGGTTTTCAGCGGGTACCATTAAAAGCTGGTCAAGAGGCAAAAGTTGAATTCAGCTTGCCAGTGAACCTGCTGGCGTTTTTTGATCAACAGATGAATTGGGTGGTTGAACCTGGTGAAATCAAACTGATGATTGGCAGCTCTTCAGCAGATATCCGCTTGAACGGCAGTTTTAACATCAAAGGTGACATAACAGAGGTCGGTGCTAATAAGGCTTATTTAAGCCAGGCGCGGATCATTCCTGAATAACAGCCGTTGGGGCTGGTTTCTATTTAAAAAGCGTGGAGGGTTGGTGGATGGCAAAGGCAAATAAGCGTAAAGAACTCAGCAGAGGCGTGCTGGTTCTGGCTGGTGGTCTGGTTTTAACTGGTTGTGGTGAGCCGGCCGTACAGGCCCCTGAACCTGTTCCTGAGCAAGTGGTCAGCCAAAGCTCAGCCGAAAAGCCTGTGATCACGCCGACCAATTGGCCTTTGCAGCAACCCCCTATAGCGCGCAATCAGGTGATAGAAGACAAAATAAAAGCCTTGTTGGCCCAGATGAGCCCTGAACAAAAAGTCGGGCAGATTATTCAGGCTGATATTGCTTCAGTGACGCCAAAGCAGGTGCGGGATTATTATCTTGGATCGGTATTAAACGGCGGCAACTCAGCACCTGGTCGTGACAACAGAGCGGGCGCTGCAGCCTGGCTGGAATTGGCGGATGCGTTTTGGCAAGCCAGCACAGATACCAGTGATGGCCGGCCTTATATACCACTGATGTGGGGTACAGACGCCGTACACGGCCATAGTAATGTCAAAGGCGCGACCATTTTCCCGCACAATATTGGTTTGGGCGCTATGCGTGAACCAGAGTTGATGCGTGAGATTGGCCGGGTGACTGCAGCTGAAATGCAGGTGACAGGATTGGACTGGACCTTTGCGCCAACTATTGCCGTAGTAAGGGACGACCGCTGGGGCCGCACTTATGAATCTTATGGCGAAGACCCACAACTGGTGGCCTCTTATGCACCTCATATTCTGCAGGGTATTCAGGGCGTACCCGGCACTGCCGACTTCTTAAAAGGTCAGCATATGCTGGCGACTGTGAAGCATTTTCTCGGCGATGGTGGCACTGTGGATGGTAAAGATCAGGGTGACAACCAGCATACCGAAGCCGAATTGCGCGATTTACACGGCGCGCCTTATTACACAGCTATAGCAGCTGGCGCAAGGGTGGTGATGGCGTCGTACAACAGTTGGTTTGGCGAAAAAATGCATGGCTACCGGCCTATGCTGAACGATGTGTTAGTTGAGCGTATGGGCTTTGACGGTTTTGTGGTTGGCGATTGGAATGGTCATGGTCAGGTCAAAGATTGTACGCCAACAGATTGCGCCAATGCATTGAAGGGTGGTCTGGATATGTATATGGCACCTGACAGCTGGGAAAAGTTGTATCAGAACACTTTAGCTCAGGTTAAAGATGGCCGTATTTCTACAGAACGACTGGATGAAGCTGTGGGTCGTGTTTTACGGATCAAAGCTGAAATGGGCTTGTTTGAACAGGTGAAGCCTTCAGAGCGACCTTTGGCCGGACGTTATGAATTACTCGGAAGCCCGGAGCACAAAGCTATTGCACGTCAGGCCGCGCGTAAGTCATTGGTATTACTCAAAAACAACCAGCAACTGCTGCCACTCAAAGCCAGCAGCAAGGTATTAGTGGCTGGTGATGGTGCTGATCATATAGGCAAACAAAGCGGTGGCTGGACCTTAAGCTGGCAAGGATCAGGCAATAAAAACACCGATTTCCCGAATGGCGAATCTATTTATGCTGGTATTAAACAGTCGGTTGAAGCCGGTGGCGGCAAAGTAGAGCTGAGCGAAAATGGCCGTTTTACTGACAAACCAGATGTTGCCGTTGTGGTGTTTGGTGAAGAACCTTACGCCGAATTTGTTGGTGATCGCAGTCATCTGGCCTTTGATGATGGTCGCGCTTTACAAATTCTGACCGAATTAAAAGCTCAGGGTATTCCAACAGTTTCAGTATTTTTGTCGGGTCGGCCTTTATGGGTCAATCCTGAATTGAATCAGTCCGATGCTTTTGTCGCCGCCTTTTTACCTGGCAGTGAAGGTGGAGCTGTGGCGGATCTGCTGATCCGTTCGCCTGAAGGTGAAATACGCCATGATTTTCAGGGCAAGTTATCCTTCTCCTGGCCAGCCAAAGCGACGGGTGAGTTACTGAACATGGGCGACAAAAATTATCAGCCACAATTTGCTTATGGTTATGGCCTGACTTATAGCGACAAAACGGAACTGGCTAAGCTGAGTGAAGAATCTGGCATCAGTGCCGGTCAGGTGCTGAACTTCAGTCGTTATCTGCATGCAGGCAAAGCGGTGAATCCATGGCAGTTGCAATTGCTGGATAAAGGCGAAGCGACACTAGTGACAGAGCCACTGCAAAAATCTGCTGGTGGTGCTGTGGAAGCTGCGGCTACAGACAGATTGCAGCAGGAAGACTCAGTGCTGCTGACTTTCCATAAAGACGCTGCTGTGGTTTTAAACCATGCACAGGGCGTGGCTCTGGATCTAAGCCGGCAGGCCAATGGCGATATGACGCTGGAACTGGAATATCAGGTGGTTGCTATAACGAAGGCTCCGGATACTAGCGCAAAAGTTACGATCGGAATGAATTGTGGTGAGAACTGTAAATCCACTCTGGATTTCAGCGGTTATTTTGCCGGTATGGTGGGTAAAGGCTGGCAGAGCCTGAAGATACCGCTGCGCTGTTTCAGTGAAGCCAATAGCGCTTTTGATCTGACTAAAATCAGCCAGCCGCTGGTGCTGGAAGCCACCTCAGGCTTAAAACTGCAACTGGCCAAAGTGCGATTAGCAGAAAACGAAGGCCAGGGCCAATGCGGTAACTAAAACTCAGGGGTCAGAGTAAAATTAGGCCGCCAGGCTTAATTTTACTCTGACCCCAATTTAAACGGGATAGGCTTTATGTTAAGACTTTTACTGACAGCAGCTTTGTTGTTAAGCCCTCTGGCTCATGCCGATATACGTCTGCCTAAGTTGATTGGCGAAGGCATGGTATTACAACGCGATACCCCTATCCCGCTCTGGGGTTGGGCTGATGCGAATGAAGATGTTGAAGTGCGTTTTAATGGCCAGTTAGCAGGCAAAGTAAAAACAAAAGAGGGTCGCTGGATACTGCAATTACCAGCGCAACAGGCAGGTGGTCCACACACTCTTAGCTTTAAAGGCCATAACCTAATTGAGCTGAAAGATATTTATTTTGGTGATGTTTGGGTGGCGTCTGGCCAATCCAATATGGAACTGGAAATGATCAGGGTGGCTGAAGCTTATCCAGAAGATTTAACCAGCGCCAACTACCCGTTAATCCGTCAGTTTAAGGTGCCACAAGAGTACAATTTTAAAGCACCACAACAGGATTTCAGCGGCGGTGAATGGGTTTCGGCCAGCCCACAAAGCATCAACAACTTTTCTGCTTTAGCCTTTTATTTTGGCCGGGACCTGTTTCAGCATAACGGCGTGCCGATCGGTATTTTAAATAATGCCTTAGGTGGCTCACCTGTTGAATCCTGGATGAGCGAAGAAGCGCTGCGACCTTTTCCTGAAGCTTTGGCCGAAGGCATTAAGTTTCGTGATAACCAGTTAATTCAGGCCATCACAGCGGCAGATAAAAGTAAAAATGAGCAATGGTATGGCGATTTACAGCGCCGTGACCCGGGCTTAACCAGCAAAACGCCCTGGTATAGCGAAGTTTTGGATGACAGCAACTGGCAGAATTTTAGCGTGCCCGGCTTCAGACCAGAGCCTTTTACCGGTGTCTGGTGGCTACGTAAAACAATACAGCTGACAGCAGCACAAGCAAAAGAGGCCAATATTTTACGTTTGGGCTCGATAGTGGATGCCGAAGAGGTGTATATCAATGGCAAACAAGTGGGCAATACCACTTATATGTATCCGCCACGCCGTTACGAATTACCTGCCGGAGCGCTGAAAGCTGGCACTAACCTGATTGCAGTTCGTGTCACCTCTACCAATGGTAAAACCGGTCTGATACCGGATAAGCCGTATTGGATAGGCACTGACGCCAACCCGCTACCACTGACTGGCCAATGGAAAATGCAAACCGCAGCTGCCGCTAAAAATTTGCCGGGCGATACTTTTATCCGCTGGAAACCGCTAGGTTTATACAATGGTTTGCTTGCTCCTTTAACTGCTTTGCCAATCAAAGGTGTGATTTGGTACCAGGGTGAATCCAATGTGGGGGCTTATAAGGACTATCAACCACGTTTTACTACCATGATCCGCGACTGGCGCGCCAAGTGGGCAGAAGGTACTGGCCAGCAAAACCAGTTTCCGTTTTTATTTGTACAGCTGGCGAATTACCTGGAAAAAACTGAAGATCCTGTCGAAAGCGCCTGGGCTGGCTTACGCGAAGCGCAGCGCCAAAGCTTATCTGAAGCTAATACAGCTATGGTGGTGGCTATCGATAAAGGCGAATGGAATGATATTCATCCGGTTGATAAAAAGACTTTAGGACAGCGGCTGGCATTGGCAGCCCGTGCTGTGGCTTTGAGCGAAAAAGTCGGGTATCAGGGGCCTGAACTGGAGTCTGTTGTGGCAGAAGGCTCGCAGCTCAAACTCAAGTTTAATCACAGCGGCAAAAGCTTAGTATTGAAAGGCAACAGCAACAGCTTTGCTATTGCCGGCGCAGATGGTCAGTATCGCTGGGCACAAGTTCAGCTCAAAGATCAGCAACTGCTGTTATCACATCCTGATATTAAAGCACCAGTCAAAGTGCGTTATGCCTGGGCAGATAATCCAGAGGCTGTGCTTTTTAACAGCGAGGGTTTACCAGCCGGACCTTTTGAGGCTGCAGTTAAACCGGGTCAATAAAGCTACTTATTGTCAATCGGCCCACTCTGGGGTCGGCTGATAACTGGGTGTCTTTAGTAATGACGCCGCTATGTAAGGCATGGCGGCGATACACAATAAGCCGGTTAAATACCCCAGGCTGTTCTGCAATCTGTTCAAATAACGGCGTATCGCCCTGAATGTAACCATCCGTTGTTTTAGGCAAATAAGGGCCGTTATTTTCAGCTTCCAGTGAACGGTAATACTCTGGCATGCGGCTTTCATCTATGTATTCAAACCCTGTTTTCCTATGCCGGTAAAAAGCCGTTCCGCCCTGATCAGCCTGAAATAAGTAATGCACAGCAGCCAGCGCGTGTTTTTCTGTGGTATCAAAATGTGGAATACGCTGTAGCAGTTTTAACTGCTCTGGTGGCGTAGTGACCAATGAAAAATGGCAGACAGAAAAACCAAGCTTTGTTGCTGGTAGTTCAAAACAATCAATTAAAGTTTGTTGCAGGCTTTGCAGCATAAATTGCCGATAGGCCGCAGGGGCTGCAGCCCTTACGCCGGGGTAATAAGGCGAATTAGCCAGAAAGGTCTGGCTAGCTGCATAGTCCACCAGCGTTTCAGGCTGAGGAATAAAGTTATCCACCACTAAAAGTGGGGATTGTTCATTGCCAATACTCAGCCTGGTGATCTGCATTGAAACGTCACTTATCAGCTGCAGGGCAATACTGACGTAAAAAATCACGGTGCGACGGTAATCTGTCGACTGCAGCATTAATGGTCTCGCGGATATTTTGCAGATGTCGGCTTAATTCGCCCTGACCTAAACCTGCCACCAACTGATGATAACTGTTGGGCTGCAGGCGTTGCCCCAACATCACATGGCTCCAGGATTCCAGCCGGAACATTTCATCGCCGGTCTGGAAGGCATGAGCACTTTCTTTAAATAATTCCATCCGGTGTGCCAGGGTGTCCGGAATGGTCATGGTGCGGCAATAATTCCAAAATGGGCTGTCGGTTCTTTCGGTCTGGTGGTAATGCAAAATAATAAAGTCGCGGATTTTTTCCACTTCAGTAATGGACTGTTGGTTGTATTCTTCGGTTAAAGCCGGAGTGACACCATTAAAGGGGAACAGCCGTAATAAACGGATAATGCCGCTCATAAAGAGGAAGATACTGGTTGATTCCAGCGGTTCGATAAAACCACTGGATAAACCAATAGCCACACAGTTTTTATTCCAGAGCTTTTTGCGACGACCTGTCTGATAACTCAGTACTCGAGGTTCAAACAAGGCCGGAGCTTCCAACCCTTCCAGCAAACGTTGTTTCGCCTTTTCGTCTGATAAATAATCGCTGGCATAGACCAAACCATTGCCTGTTCTGTGCTGCAATGGAATTTTCCATTGCCAGCCGCTGTCATGAGCTATAGCTCTGGTGTACGGATGCATGGTTGGGCCAAGTTCCGTTTGTACTACAACTGCTTTATTGCAGGGTAACCAGTGGTCCCAGCGATCGTAACCCGTTTTTAAAGTTTGTTCGATCAGTAAGGCGCGGAAGCCAGTGCAATCGATAAACAAATCACCCGTTATTTCCTGGCCTGACTCCAGCACTAAAGATCGGATATCGCCATTTACATGCTGTTGCACCTGAGCAATTTTGCCTTCAATACGCACTGCACCTAAATCTTCACTGAACTTGCGGAGAAAACGGGCATAACGGCCAGCATCCAGATGGTAGGCATAGTTGATGGTCGATTTGTTGGTTTTGCCAAACTTATGTTGTTTAGCCGCCTGTAATTCATAGCAATAATCACCAAAAGGCGCATCGACGCCCTGAGTTAAGCCGTGTAAATAATAATGCTGGAAGTCGGTCAGAAAACTGCCTTTGCCTGTGACGCCAAAAGGGTGGAAATAGTGGTCCCCTGTCTGGCCCCAGTTTTCAAAAGAAATAGCCAGTTTAAAGGTGGCGTCAGTGGCCTTCATAAAGTCTTGTTCGTCTATGCCAAGCAGGTTATGAAAAAGTTGCACTGGTGGGACTGTGGATTCGCCAACACCCACAGTGCCAATTTCTTCTGACTCAATCAGTACTACCTCAATCAGACCTTTCAAGCGTTTGGACAAAGCTGCAGCTGCCACCCAGCCTGCTGTGCCACCGCCTGCAATCACTACTTTTTTTACCTGTTGCATTGTCTATCCCCTGTAATTTTTTATAATTTTTTTAGCGGTTTAATCTGTTTAACAGCATGGCTCTTAACTGCCTGGCCTGCATCTCGTCCAGTTCCCCCAGCACACCACGGGCCTGTTCCGACAAGTGCTGTCCTGCCTTTTTCGGATCGTCAAAAATGTAATGATTCAGTACGGCTTGCCAGGCTTTGCGTTCATGTTCAGGTTTGTCCCGCAGGCATAACAGCGCGTGATACAACAAATTAGTGCCCGAGCCTGTGTAGCGTGGCGCTGTGCTCCACCAATAGTTGATCAGAATGTTAAACGACATTAGCCCTTCGACCTGATGCCACCACATACTCGGCAGGTACAGCGCATCTCCTGGTTCCAGTTCTGCAATTTGGCCTGCTGCTATAGCTTTTGGAAAATCAGGGAAACGCTGTAAATCCGGCTTGTCGAAATCCACCATGCTAATGACCTGACCGCCAGGTGTTGGTTCTAAAGGTCCTGGATATAAATGGCTGATTTGATCGGGTGGAAACAAGCTAAAACGGCGTTTTCCGAGTACACAACAGGCCAGATTTTCTGAGGAATCATAATGGCAAGCGGCCAGAGATTTGTTACCCAGCCAGATACTGACTCGGTCGGGTTCGGTTTCATAACTCAGGGCCGGTTTGGGTAACTGAATGTCGTTGTGTTGCCGCAAAGTTGGAAAATGAGTACTCAATAAATTGGAAGCGATATAGACAGAAGGGGGTTGCTCCAACTGCTGCCACTGCAAAATTTGTTGCAGCACCTGATCAACCTGGCCCATTCGGGTTTCATAATTGAGTTTGCTGCAGCTTTCATCGTAAAAATAGCGGCCGTTCAAAGCTGGGTCGCCATAAAAAACCTGAGTGGCTTTGCCGTTGTAATGGTCACAGAGATAATCCGCCACTGCGGCAGAACCTTGTTGCCCCAACTGTACTAAAGGCCAGTGAGTCACCAGACCTTTGAGTATCACAGGCTCAGCGCCAGACAAAGTTTCAGGCGGGATCACACCACTTTGGCATTGAATTTCTCTGGTTTTGCGGCTGATAGACAACAAAGAACTCTCTGTCACAAGCAAGTCTCCGTCACAGGTTGTTGTGTTGGCGCATATGGTTGTTTTTACGCTCAATTAGATGACGGATATTGCCCATCGAAAAAACCATAGCGTAAATCAGCGCTAAAAAACCAGACTGCTGCAACTTCGCCAGTGCATCTGCAGGCAAAGTCGCCAGCCGTTGTTCATTAATGCAATAGTTACCTAATAAACGGATTTTTTCACTGTTGTGCAGCGAGAACTCAATGGTGACCGGCTCCACCAGCTCCAGTTGCTCCAGCGCTTTATAAAACAGCGGCGCTACAACAGTGCCTTGATGAATAGTTTGCAGGCGGGCTGATATATGTTCCAGATAAGGACTGTTGCCGCCCTGGGATAAAAACAATTGCTGGCCTTGTTCTGTACTGACTTTAGGGTGATTCATATCAATATGCACCACAGCGTTAGGCTCCTGGTCCTGCATTCCCATGCTTCGCTGGAAGCCAATCAAAAAAGGGCCTTTTTCAATGCTGGCCGGAATGTAGCGGGCATCCCAACCTGTTGCATGCTGGTCATTCAGATACAAATTTTCAGCTGTGGCAAAACCTAATAAAGCGATAGCCTGGTAAGAACCTTGTGGGTCGTCTTTTCGCAGCAGGATCGGATATTCTTTTTGTAGTTCAGTAAATTCAGTGGGGAACACCAGAGCACTATGCAGATTGTCGCCAAACTCTGAAGAAAAATGGTGGATAACCCGGGTATTCTGATGGTCGATATTATTTAGTAACACATGCCTGGTCATATTATTGTCCCTGTGACTTCTTAGGTAGCAGCATGTACAGCAGAGCAGGGAAAAGCTGCAAAAGCAACTTTTCCCTGTAGATCACAAAGTCCAGACTTAGAACTGGTAACGCATACCTACCTGATAACGTGCATCCAGGTCTGTCAGATACCACAACATGGATTCGTTACGGGCATGAGACCGACTGTCTTCACCTGTCAGGTTCAGCGCTTCGATAAATACCGTCAGTTGCTCGTTTACATCGTAACTAAGGTTAGTATCAAGTTGCCAGTAAGCTTCTTCAAAGCGCGGGTTATTAGAACCGCCTTTGTTGACTTCAGCCAGATATTCATCACGCCAGTTTAATGCTATCCGTGCTGTCCAGCCTTCTTTATCATAAATACCGATTAAGTTTGCTGTGTCGCTCAGGCCCAGTAATGCAAACTGAGACTCACCCGGGTTAGCGTTGACATCAAAGCCAATATCACCCCGAACTATGGTGTAGTTCGCCTGCACGCCAAAACCTGTTTCACCGAAGAAATGCTGGATAGCAAATTCGGCTCCATGAATTTTGGCTGCTCTGTTGTTATCCGGCGTACTGGTACGGAAAACCATTTCCGGATCATCAGGGTTAGCCACCAGATCAAAACCAGCATTATTGGCCAGGAAGTCAATTTGCTCAGGAGTACCAGTAAATTGAGGGTTAGCGCCAAATTCGGCAATCATATCCGGATGGTTACGGTATTCAGTAAATACCATCATCGCATACAGATAAGTATCATCCAGTGGGAAACCTGCATCCTGTACAGCTTGTGCAGCTGCTAAGGCGCGTGGGCCACCTGTGACATCAAGAATGCCCAGTAATGGCTGATCCACCTGACGACTACCGATAAAGTTCACTACATCTTTCTGGAATAAACCAGCTGACATATAGCTGCCATTGTCGTAATACCATTCTAACGACAAATCGTAGTTAGATGATTCCAGCGGCAATAAACCAGGGTTAGAGGCGTTTGCCGTAGGCTGAGCACCTAACAGGGTAGAACCACCGCCGCCACCAAAGTTAGAAGCCGATACACCTAAGCTACCTAAACCTGCACGGGCTATTGTTTTGCTAAAGGAGAAACGGCTGATTACGTCGTCACTCAGGTGTAGCGTAAAGTCTAAGCTTGGTAAC
>JAHIWM010000193.1 GCA_018815765.1 Gammaproteobacteria bacterium
GGCACTGCTTCTAAATGTAAATCCAGATAAGCCTGAGTACCGGCCAAAGCTGCGATGCTTTGATTTAATTTATCGATAATAGCCTGGCCAGTTTCGCTTTTATTACAGGCAAAATAAGCCAGCTGCAAAGGTTCAGCTTCGACAACTCTGTAGCCTTGCAGTAAAGTTGCATCCGTAGTGGCCAGCATAAAAGGGTATTCCAGCACTGCTGAGACACGATGTTGCTGCAGCATAGGCCAAAGCTGCGCAATCTGAGCACCACTTTGCTTAAAATACAAACTACGCCTGACCGCCTTTTCTTTCAGCAGCAGATCCAAATCTGCACCGTAAGAGCGTTCCAGATCCAGCCCCACTACAAAGTCAGGTTCAGTCAACAACAAATCACGTAACCGGACTTTACCTCCCCATAGCTTCAGTTTGGACTGCAGTTTGGTATGTAGCTTACTGTCTTTGGGTAAATAGAGTTTTAAGCCTTCGATAGCCGAAAGTGGCCGGCTGAAAATAAACTCAGCCTGTCGCTTTGGATTTTTTAAGATGCTGGCCATGCAGCTATCTTTTTGAGTGCGGGTTAGCTCGCTGGCTTTAGTGAAATTCACCTGATGAAAATAGGGAGTGAGTTCAGAGCTTTGCGCCAAAATCAGCCGCATCAACTTCAACTCAAGACTTTCTGTGGTTACAGCTGTTGTCGTCAGCCAATTGGCTGGCATTTTACTTTGAAAATGCACATCCTGTGATTTAGCCTGCAACTGGTAGCTACAACAAAGTACTATGGCGATCTTAAAAACAAACTTCCAACGCACCACTTCTGACCACCCAACTCTATGCCCTATAAGGCCAGCATAAAAGTGAAGTCTTTGGGCTGTAAAGCTTTTTCTTTTACAACAATGTCATAAATTGTTAAAGCAACCAGGCATAGCTGAATTTCATAAAGACTGAACGTTGATCCCGCTCCAGACTGTTCAGCTCGTCATCCTGATACGCATTGTCGCTGTAGCCCGCAAAAAATAAAGTCTGTGGATTTAGTTTGTAGGAATACAATAGCTGGCTGCCAAGACTACGTTCCAGTTGCTGCTCCAGCCCGGGATTATTCAGCGGGTTCTGCTGAATATCGCTGTAAATCAAGGTCAGGCGCAACAAACTACGCACAGAAAACTGATAGCTAAAGCGCAAGTCGGTCAGATTGGCGGTAAAAACTTCAGCACCATCCGCTTCTAAATATCTGTAGGTATGACGCGCTTCAATTTGCAGATGAGTACTGGCATTCCAACTCACTTCAGGCGAAAGCTGCAACAGCTCTCCGAGCCTGTTATTGCGGTAATCTATGGCATCACCCAGTTCGATTTCGGCGTTGGCATAAAGCGCAGATAAAGGCCTGAATTCGGCAAAAGTAATAAAACGTTTTTCGTTAAACATCAGCGTATTGCCATCAATAGCCAAGGAATTGTTATTCAGACGCGGGCCTGTTTTATCTCTGTCGGTCAGACTAAAAGAGAAGAAACTTTGTTGTGGTCCCCATAACTCCAAAAACAGCTCTGCTTCTTTCTCCAGCAACTCGTTATTAGCGTTATGACTGATATCCCAATCCCCGCTCAGAATAGCCCGGTTCCACCAGTTGCTGTCAGAAAACCACTGATAACCCAAACCCTGCACAAATTTATGAAAGTCGGTTTGTGGCATATAACCCATATCAGCACGAAACTCTTTTTCAAGCGCCAGATATTCGGTATTCCAAAACCAGGCACCATCATCATGTTCATACATGAAAAAGTAAGCAGGGTCGGATAAATCACCCGCTAAACGTAAACCTGCCTCAGAATCTGCGAAGCTTTGGCGCAACGGCTCTGAATACGCCGAGTCGGCATATAAATACTGCAGAACCAGTTCATCCTGCTCGGTGATTTTATACTTCAGATCCAAGCCTGATAAATTATTGTGATAGCTGTCGCTTTGCCGCAAGCTACTGATCCAGCCCAAAGATAGGTCTGCATTCAGATCGTAGCGATATCGAAGTACAGCGTTGGTGCTTTCCTCGTCCAATACGGCAACGTCAGAGCCCAAGTTACCAGGCACTATAAAGGTGGTTTTTTCATCATTAGCGGCAAAAAAGGCAAAGGAATGCTGCTGTTGTTTACCCGTCAGCTTAGCGCCTATATCAGGTGCACCAATATTACGGGTGTACACCAAATCCAGCGGTGAGCTGAAGTAGTCCTGATTATCGAGGAAAAAAGCGCGTTTTTCGTCAAAGAATAACGAAAAGGTATCATTCATCGACACTTGCGCTACATCAGCCTCTACCTGAGAAAAGTCAGGATTGAGTGTGGCATTGAGGTTAATGTCCGGTGTAATGCCCCATTTTAAATCCAGACTCACTTCGGTATTGGGCTCTGTCTGCCAGTCTGTTTTAGAGTCGGAAGTAACGTCTCGTTGCTGGCTGGCGCCCGTCACCAAAGACGGCACCACACTAAAATGACTGCCTTGTTTAGCACCAGAAAAACCTGTAGCGATACGCATCTGACAAATCCAGCAGGGGTTCGCCCGCTCTATTTTATTGCTGGATAAACGGTGTCTGATATCTCTTGGGTAAAACCGCAGCAGTTCAATACGCCACTGCTGCACAGCTAGCTTATCGTTGAAGTTTAAGATACGCAGCGGGATAGCAATCTCCACTTGATAACCATCAGGGGTAAGCTTGCCGACACTTTGCCAAATGCCATCCCATGCATCACTTTCGCTGCCTGTCACCTCATTTTCAATAGAGTCTTGCTGCACCCCCAAAGGGTTACTAAAGAACTGATAAGCCAGTTTTTGATCGTTGTAACTATCAATTTTGATACCAACTAAATCATCATCCCAAACACTGTCTCTGTCTTTTAAAAAGGCGCGAATTTGGGTCGGATCGGGATCTTTGGCTTTAAACGCCAGATAGAAATACTCGCCGTTTTCCATCAGCAACACTTCGGTTGCTACAGGAGCAGGCGTATTGTCGGCAGGCCAGCTGTTGATCTCAATCTGTACGCTGTTCGCATTCGCCCAGCCAACGTCAGATAAATCGCCATCAATGCTGATACTGGCAGTGGTTTTAGGAATGTGAATATCGGCCAGAGCACTAGCAGAAAACAGGGCAGCCAACAGAAAAAACCAACGCAGCATTTACAGTCCTTGTATGGCAGGAAAAAAAGTCATCGGCACTATATAGAAAGAAGTAGAAAAGAAGAAGGCCGGGAATACCGGCCTTCTTCGCTGAATTTGTAACAAGTAGTTACCTGTCCCAGTAACTCTCTTCCAGAGAATCTTCTTTTTCCGGCAAACCTTTCGACAAGCGTGGCGCATTTTGCACCAGAATGGCGTAACTGACGCGGTTAGCGTATTTACAGATCTGAGCAAAAGACGAATACGCCAGATAAGGCTGTTCGTGTTTACTGGATAAAGGCAAAGTTTGACGGTGGAAATGATTGGCCGCTATGTCATGCAAAATAGCAGCTAAAGCACCATCGCCAGCACCATTAGTGTTTTTAATCCGCTCAGGCCCACCCAAATATGGGTCGATATGCGAGTAGACTTTCACTGGCTGCTGGCAGTCTTTTTTCTGCATAGGACGGCTGAATTCAAACTCGTTGTAATCCGCCAAAGCGCCTGATTTAATTGGATTAGTGGTTTCACGTTTGGCTGATGCGTCTGTATATCCACATAAATACAGACCTTCAGGGCCTGCAGTTAATAGCACCATATCGACATAATCCAGCGCAGCTTCTGCCGCGAGCAATGGATCAGCAAAACCAGTTAAAGCTTCAGCTTCCAGCTCATTCATCGCCAGCACGTTGACATATTGCGACAGAGTTTGCTGAATAAGCTCTCTGTGCTCTTCCACTAAATGCTTCGTACCTAAGCTCATTACCACAGGTACATCTGCAGCTTTAGCATCGGACAACATTTTCACCATAGCCTGCTGAATAGGTTGATCGGTTGCGCGCAGCGGATAAGCACTGACCACTATAGCTGCAGCTTTGGCAATAATATCGGTTGGGATATAAGCAGGAGTTAACTCGTCCATATCACCCGGGTCTATCACAAAAGTGCGTTCACCATCCGGGGTGATCATGGTAATACCGCGACCTATATCACCTGGCACGCCCTGCAGGTGGTTCATATCCACTTTACTGCTGGTATGGCATAAGTAGTGATAGGCAGGAGAACCCAGTTGAATATTGGCTGACATCACGCCCAATAACACGGATTTATCATCAGCCAGTACAGAGTAGTTATGTACTGTATTGCCTATGGTGCCGCCGGCAAAGTGATCAGAAATCGCATTAGAACCGACCAGTTCCTGATAAATCAGGTCAGCTTTGCCATGTTCCACTAAGTTGGATAAGCCTTTGCCTATGCCGTATTTTTCAAGAAATTCATCACTGACATTGGCAATCACATCCACTATGGTTTGGTCCAAACCCACAATATAAGTGTCCAGTTCAGGCCGCACTTCGTAGCTGGGTAAAGTCAGCTTAGGCTGAGACACAGGAAAATAATGTTTGAGTTTACGACGACCAGGGAATTTCATAGGGCAACACTCGGATCAATAGAGCCGCGCATTTTAGCAAAAGCCAATTAAAAAAGCGCACTAAAAAGCCGCAGTTTTCTGCAGCTTTTCCGGTTATTTAGCGAAGATACCCAGAAGTTTTAGTCTTGCTGTTGCATCCGTGTAAACACTAACTTATCCGCTTTGGATTCTGCGCTACTAAACTGGTAACCAGCACTATTAAATTGCTTTAAGCCATCCACCTGATCAATCTGTTGCTCAATCACATAACGAGCCATCAGGCCACGGGCTTTTTTGGCGAAAAAGCTAATGATTTTATACTGACCATTTTTGAAATCTTTAAATTCCACATTCAGCACCTTGGCTTTCAGCGCTTTTTTATCCACTGCTTTAAAGTATTCCTGCGAGGCTAAATTCAGCAGCACCTGTGAATTTAACTGCTCCAGCTGTTGATTCAGTTCAGTACTGATGCGATCACCCCAGAATTGATATAAATTTTTACCACGGCCATTTTCTAACGAAGTGCCCATCTCCAGGCGATAGGGCTGCATCAGATCCAAAGGTCGTAACACCCCATACAAACCACTTAAAATGCGTAAGTGCTGCTGGGCATAGTCCAGATCTTTTTGTTTCAGGCTGGACGCTTGCAAGCCTTGATACACATCCCCATTAAAAGCAAAGACGGCCTGACGGGCATTGTCCGGCGTAAAAGGTGTGGACCACTGTGCAAAACGTGCTGCATTCAGGCCTGCCAGTTTGTCACTGATATGCATTAAACCGGACAGTTGAACAGGTGTCAGATCGCGGCAATACGGCATCAATTCAAGGCTTTGATCCAGCAAAGCAGGCTGGCTAAAGGCAGTGACAGATAACGGGCTTTGGTAATCTAAATCTTTGGCGGGTGATATCACCATCAACATGAGTTTTGGCTTCCTCTACAACTAAGGTTGGAGACTATATCAAATTAAAAGTGTTAGCTCGACAACAAAACTCAATACGGACGCGGCTTAGACATGGTTTTTACTTTTTTTCATGGTAAGCTCTGATCCGTATGCAGGCCTTGTAGAATAAGGCTGCGACCAGCAAAACAAACAGAATTTCGAATGATGGGAACTTGCCGCAAAAGCCTGTTTTTGTGTTGTAATTTTCCTACATTTATTTAGTATTAAGCCCCACATCACTGACTTGTGATCAGAAAAACGGTAATAAAACAATATGAGCACTTTACTTGAACAGTTAAAAGCAGTGACTACAGTCGTGGTCGACAGTGGTGACTTAGGCGCCATTGAACAATTCCGCCCTGTAGACGCTACAACAAACCCTTCCTTATTGCTAAACGCCAGTCAACTGGAGTTTTCTAAGCCTTTATTGGCTCAGGCTGTGGCTTATGCCAAAAGCAAAAGCTCAGATCTGGCGACTCAGATCAGCATAGCCAGCGATAAATTTGCAGTAGATATTGGCACTCAGATCAGCAAGTTAGTGCCTGGCCGTGTTTCTACAGAAGTGGATGCGCGTTTATCTTTTGATACCCAGGCCAGCATCAACAAGGCGCTGCAACTGGTTGCTTTGTATGAAGAAAATGGCATCAGCAAAGATCGCATTTTGATCAAGATTGCCTCAACCTGGGAAGGTATTCAGGCCGCCCGCCATCTTGAGCAACAAGGTATTCAGTGTAACCTGACGCTGCTATTCCATATGGCACAAGCCCGTGCTTGTGCTGAAGCTGGCATATTCTTAATTTCTCCTTTTGTTGGCCGTATTCTGGACTGGTACAAAGCCAACACAAAACAAGACTACACAGCAGAAACCGATCCTGGTGTGGTTTCAGTGCGTGAAATTTATCGTTACTTCAAAACCTATGGCC
>JAHIWM010000194.1 GCA_018815765.1 Gammaproteobacteria bacterium
CATGGACCTACCATTTGATCACGGGCCACTAAACCTGTGACTGTGCGATCGCCAATGGTGATCAGGAAGGTTTTTTCAGCAATAGTAGGTAAACGCAACAAACGCTCAGCCGCATCAGCCACTGTCACGCCGTTCAGGTCTAATGCTTTGCCTTCTGTGACTTGCGTTTTCACATCACGGTGCATTTTAGGCGCTTTGCCCAGCAGTACGTTCAGTGGTAAATCAATAGGTGTATTGCCAAAATGCTGGTCTGACAAAGTCAGGTGGTGTTCTGCTGTTGCTTCACCCACTACAGCATAAGGTGCTCGCTCACGCTTACAGATGTCTTCAAACACAGCCATTTGCTCTGGCGGAATAGCCATCACATAACGTTCTTGTGATTCGTTACACCAGATTTCCAGTGGCGACATGCCTGGCTCGTCGTTTGGCACATTACGTAATTCGAACTTACCACCCACACCACCGTCGTTCACCAACTCTGGGAAGGCGTTGGACAAACCACCTGCGCCTACGTCATGGATAAAACAAATAGGGTTTTTATCGCCCAGCTGCCAACAGCGGTCAATCACTTCCTGACAACGGCGTTCAATTTCAGGGTTTTCACGTTGTACTGAAGCAAAATCTAAATCTTCAGCCGACTGGCCAGAAGCCATAGAAGAAGCAGCACCACCACCTAAACCTATGTTCATCGCCGGGCCACCCAGCACAACCAGTTTGGCACCAACAGGCAGCAGACCTTTTTGTACGTGTTCAGCGCGAATGTTGCCTAAACCGCCGGCAATCATAATAGGCTTGTGGTAACCACGCACTTCTTCGCCATTGTGACTTGGTACTTTTTCTTCGTAGGTACGGAAGTAGCCCAGAATATTTGGACGACCAAACTCGTTGTTAAAGGCAGCACCACCTAAAGGACCATCAGTCATGATGTCCAAAGCAGTCACAATACGGTCTGGTTTGCCGAAGTCGGTTTCCCACGGCTGTTCAAAACCAGGAATACGTAAGTTGGAGACAGAAAAACCTGACAAACCAGCTTTTGGTTTAGCACCTACACCAGTTGCGCCTTCGTCACGGATTTCACCACCAGAACCAGTAGCGGCACCAGGGAAAGGCGAAATAGCTGTTGGGTGATTGTGAGTTTCCACCTTCATCAACACATGAATGTCTTCATGGTTGTAGCCATATTCCTGAGTGTCAGCAGATGGGAAAAAACGACCGGCTTTAGAGCCTGTCATCACCGCGGCATTGTCTTTGTATGCTGACAACACGTGTTCCGGCGTTTTTTCAAAGGTATTTTTAATCATTTTAAACAGCGACTTCGGCTGTTGGTCGCCATCTATGGTCCAGTCGGCGTTAAAGATTTTATGACGGCAGTGCTCAGAGTTGGCCTGCGCAAACATATAGAGTTCAATATCATTTGGGTTACGACCCAACTGATTAAAATTGGTCACCAGATAATCGATTTCATCGTCGGCTAAGGCCAGACCCATCTCGATATTGGCTTTGACTAAGGCTTCACGGCCACCAGCAATAATATCCACTGAACTTAAAGGCGCTGGTTCAGCTTTGCGGAATAAAGCAGAGGCTTGTTCAAACTCACTGAACACCACTTCCATCATACGGTCGTGCACTAAGCCTTTTAACTGCTGCAGCTGTGCTTCAGTTAAAGTTGCAGTGGTCTGGATATAATAAGCCACACCACGCTCTAAACGTTTCACCTGACTCAGGCCACAGTTTTTGGCAATATCAGTCGCTTTGGAAGACCATGGAGAAATAGTGCCAGGACGTGGTGTCACCACCAGCAACAAACCTTCTGGCGTATGGCTGACGATAGTAGGTCCGTAAGTCAGCAACTTGCTTAACGTAGTTTGTTGTTCAGCCGACAGTTCGCTGCTTAAATCAGCAAAATGCATAAATTCGGCATAAACACCATTCACAGGCAAGTTGGCTTTAACACAAAGATCGATGAACTTCTGAACTCTAAACTCGGACAGTGCAGGTGCACCACGCAGGATCAACATAGGTTTTTTTTCCGTTGGTTGAGCGACAATGGAACCCAAAATCAGGCGCCGCATTATAAAGAAAAAACGCCAGCAATGGTATGAATAAGATCTGACGACCTGCAGGAATTTTGGTATAAATGGCGCTCTCGCAAATTCAAGGCACAACCGGATGATTCGATTTGGTATTTTAGGAGCTGTATTAACAGCAGTAGTTTCTTGTACTCCGGTGCAGGAACCTGTTCAGCTTCATGAAATTTATCAAAGAGATAGCATTCGTGTTGGCATTTTAAACAGCCCTACCAGCTATTATGTAGGTGCAGATGGCCCTACAGGTTACGACTATGAACTGTCGGTCGCATTAGCAGAAAAATTAGGCGTTGAACTGGAGTTATTCCCCAGTTATCAGCGTGAAGAATTACTGCAAAAATTAGATTCCGGTCAGGTTGATTATATAGCGGGTGGTTTAGCTGTCACAGACAGCCGTAAACAGAAGTATCGGATAGCACCAGCTTATTTATGGCGTAACGAAGTACTGGTGTACCGTAAAGGCCAGAAAAAGCCGAATAACTTTAAAGATATTAAAGAGCCTATTCTGGTGCCCAAAGACAGTTCTTTGGCAGAAACCTTAAGTGCTGTGCAAAAAGATCATCCCCAATTGCAGTGGCAGGAAAGTGAATCCGAAGATGCCGATGAACTGCTGCAACAGGTCGAAGATGGAAAAATTCCTTATACGCTAGTTGATTCCAACTTACTGGCCGTGAACCAGCGTTTTTTCCCCAACTTAACAGTCGCTTTTAAGGTGAAAGAACAACAGCCTGTAGCCTGGCTGTTAAACAACAAAGCTGACGATTCATTCTGGGCCGTATTAATTGAATTTTTTGGTCAGAATTATCAATCCGGCGATTTGCTGAGTCTGGAAGATAAATACTTTGGCCATATCCGCCGCTTCGATTACGTCGCTACGCTGGATTACATCAAAGCCATTGAAAAAGACTTACCCCGTTATCAGCCATTATTTGAAAAATATGCCGGTAACTTTGACTGGCGTTTATTGGCTGCTATTGGTTATCAGGAATCAAATTGGCGTCCTGAAGCACGCAGCTCCACTGGTGTAGTGGGCATGATGATGCTGACCGTCGGCACAGCGCAAATGATGGGTGTCAGCAGTCGCTTAGACCCTGCACAAAGCATCAGAGGCGGCAGTAAATATCTGCAGCGTATGGTCGAGAGTATTCCTGAGCGCATTCAGATGCCGGACCGGCTTTGGTTTGCCATCGCTGCCTATAACATTGGCTGGGGTCATGTTGAAAGTGCTCGCGTACTGACAGAGCGGGATGGCGCAAATCCGGATCAATGGCATGAAGTCAAACAACGCTTACCTTTGCTGCAGCAAAAACGTTATTACCAGAACACCAGATTGGGTTACGCCCGCGGTGCTCAGGCTGTTTATTATGTTGAAAACGTCCGTCGTTTCTACGATACACTGTTGTGGGTCGATGAAAAGAAAAAAACCGAACAAAGGTTAGATCAACAAAAACAGCGGCTTAACGAGCAATTTGGCGATAAAGCGGTAAATTCAGCAGAAAAGTCAGGGAACATCAGCACTCCTAAGCAGTCTTAATCTTGTAAGTCTGTAGCTAAGCTTTTATATTAGCGAAAATAATTTGGAGTCATTGAATGTTAAAACGTAAAAAACCAACAATGCTGCGCAAGCGGCGATTAATGGATGTTGCATCCAGCAGAAGACGGGTCAGCCGTAATATGACGATGTTAAAGTTAAACAGACGTCGCCGCTCTTTCCAATCGATCCAGGATTTGGCCAGCACTGCCGAAGCTATTGCTTAATAACCCCTTCCCCAACACTCTGTTGTTTTTCCTGCTGTTTTAATGCCTTTTGTTCTGCTCTGCGACGGCGGAAAAATTCAGAGAGTTTGTTTGCACATTGCTGCGCCAAAGGCCCATCCAGTACATCTAGCTGATGATTCAACACCGGATGCCGTACTATATCCAACACAGAACCCGCAGCACCGGTTTTTGCATCTTTAGCACCAAACACCAGACGTTTCACTCTGCTATGCACTAAAAGGCCTGCACACATGGCACAAGGCTCCAGGGTGACATACAAAGTGCAATCAATCAGACGGTAATTGCCAATTTTTTCCGCAGCCTGACGGATGGCGATCATTTCAGCATGAGCAGATGGGTCGTTTAGTTGGATCGATTGATTCCAGCCTTCCCCTAACACCACACCGTCTTTGACCAATACAGCACCTACCGGGATTTCACCACTTTGTTCAGCCTTATCGGCAAGCAACAAGGCATACTGCATCCAGTGTAAATCGTCTTCTGCTGTCACCTTGGCCTCTTGTCTTGCTGCTGAATCTGGCTAATTTTACCAGCTCTGGTTAAGCTTTTGACTATCTTTTAGTTATTTTGTTACAAATCAACTGGTAACAAAACGGCTAACGCTTTGATAATGAATCAAATAGTGGTTATGGTATAGCTATTGCTTAACCAGTACAGTTTTCAATCTATACAGAGGGATGATCATGGGTGTATTTGACGTGGGCTTTATCGCAGTCTTAGGCGCTTTTGCCTATGCGTTTTATGAAAACCACAATAAAACTAAAATTAAGTTGCAACAATCATCAGCCAGCAGTGATGATCTTCGTCAGCAAATTGAACAGCTGAAACAACGGGTTGCGACTTTAGAGACGATAGTGACAGATAAGTCCTATCAGCTGAAACACGAAATCAATAAGCTGTAAAAGCTAATTGGGGTCAGAGTAAAATTAATTGCCTGGCAATTAATTTTACTCTGACCCCAATTAGTTAGTTAATTATTCCCACTCAATAGTTGCTGGTGGCTTACCGGAGATGTCGTATACCACCCGGGAAATGCCGTTCACTTCATTGATAATGCGGTTAGAGATCTGACCTAACAGCTCGTACGGCAAATGCGCCCAATGTGCTGTCATAAAGTCGATGGTTTCTACGGCGCGAATCGACACAACCCAGTCGTATTTACGGCCATCGCCCATAACACCCACAGATTTCACTGGCAGGAATACGGTAAAGGCCTGACTGACTTTGTCGTACCAGCCTGAATTACGTAGCTCTTCGATAAAAATCGCGTCGGCTTTACGTAATAAATCACAGTATTCTTTTTTCACTTCACCTAATACCCGTACACCTAAACCCGGGCCTGGGAACGGGTGACGGTACAGCATGTCGTAGGGCAAACCTAAAGCTAAACCTACTTTGCGCACTTCATCTTTAAAGAGTTCACGCAGTGGCTCGACTAAGCCCATTTTCATATCAGCAGGTAAACCGCCAACATTATGGTGCGACTTAATCACATGAGCTTTACCGGTTTTAGAAGCTGCAGATTCAATCACGTCAGGGTAAATAGTACCCTGGGCTAACCAGCGGGCATTGCTTAGTTTTTTCGCCTCTTCGTCAAATACTTCAACAAAAACGCGACCGATAATTTTACGTTTGGCTTCAGGTTCTGCTTCACCTTTTAAGGCGTCGAGGAAACGGTTTTCAGCTTTAACATGGATAATGTTCAGACCAAAATGATCGCCAAACATGTCCATCACCTGAGCGCCTTCATTCAAACGTAACAAGCCGTTATCGACGAATACACAAGTCAGGTTTTTGCCGATAGCGCGGTGTAATAACATAGCGACAACGGAAGAATCGACACCACCAGATAAACCTAAAATCACCTGATCATCACCAACCTGTTTTTTGATGTTGGCAATAGCGTCATCAATAATGGTGGCAGGCGTCCAGAGTTTTTCACAACCACAGATATCGACTACAAACTGCTCTAACATCCGCAGGCCCTGACGGGTATGAGTCACCTCAGGGTGGAACTGTACGCCATAGAACTGACGGGCTTCGTCAGCCATAGCGGCATGAGGACAAGTTGGCGTTTGGGCTGTAGTGACAAAACCCTGTGGGATTTGCACTACTTTGTCGCCATGACTCATCCAGACATCCAGTAAACCACGGCCTTGTTCGTTCAGATGATCTTCAATACCGGTGAACATGGCATTTTCTGCAATCAGTTCAACCTGAGCATAACCAAATTCGCGGTGCTCAGAACCAGCAACTTGACCGCCCAGTTGTTCAGCCATGGTCTGCATGCCATAGCACACACCCAGCACAGGCACACCGGCTTCAAATACATAAGATGGAGCACGAGGCGAACCAGCTTCGGTCACACTTTCAGGGCCGCCAGATAAAATAATACCGGTAGGCGCAAATTCA
>JAHIWM010000195.1 GCA_018815765.1 Gammaproteobacteria bacterium
ATTCACATAACCCCGGCGCTCATCGGTACTTTGTTCAAGTGCACCACCTAAGCTCAGGCGAAGCTGCTCGAATTGCCAGTTGTAGGACGCGTCCAGGCCCTGATAAGGCCGGTTTAAATCAACCACACCACCTGCAGAGGTAGGGGCTATACCATCAAAACCTAAATACTGACCTACATCACGTTGACCAAACCAGGCTGCCAGACGCCAGCTTTGGTCGGCGAGTGGCTGCAACAGGTTCATGCTCCATTGCTGTTGTTTGGTAAATTTACGGGTATCAAAGCTTAAGGCGTTGGCGGCGGTTTGACCTGGATTCGCCTGCCATTCCTGCGCTGTTAAACCCAATGGGTCCTGTAGCTGAGGATCGTAAGACCAGTCGTATCGCAACTGCAGTTTTAGCTCGTTATCAAACACACTTTGCCACAACCACTGGGCTTGTTGCTTTTTTGCATCACTGTGCGCACGTTGGCTTTGTAATTCTGCGTTTTTCAAACTCAATGAGGTTGCATGATTGCCTTTGACCATAGCTGCCGAGAGCAACTGCTGACGGGCAAACTGACTGTGACTCAGTTGCACTGAGGCCGAATTCTCTGTCGGCCAACGGCTTTGTAACGCCACCACACCACCGGCGGCATTACCATACAACACCGCCAGCGGGCCAGTTAACACTTCAACAGAGGCCAGTTGATCCAGTAACACTGAACTGAATTGACCTTGTCCGTCCGGACTGGACAGCGGAATACCATCCTGTAACAAGCGAATACCACGAATGCCAAAACTGCTACGACTACCAAAACCACGGGCACTTAAGCGGCTATCCTGGGCGTAGTTGGCTCTACTGTCGGCCTGAATGCCTGGAATATGTTGTAATAAACTGGCTGCATCAATCTGCAATGACTGCTGGTCAAAACTTTTGCGAAAGTTGCTGGCAGCGCTGCCTAGCCAGGGCGATTGTTGACCTTGAGCTGTGATCACTATGATTTCGTCAGGGATTTCAACTGGAATGGTGTTTTCTTCTGCGATAACAGCGACAGAAAAAAAACTGAGCGCTATAGCGCCCAGTTTAAAAGGTAAATAATTCATTGAGAGACGTTACTCTTTATTGTGGGGATAAACGTAATAACTTACCGTCATCTTCGTCAGTCAGCAGATAGACTGCGCCATCAGGGCCGGCCTGCACGTCACGGATACGGGCACCAATGCGGATACGTTCTTCGTGGCTGACTTTATCGCCCGTCAGTTCCAGACGCACCAACTGACCAAACTTGAGAGAACCTACCAACAGGTTGTTTTGCCAGCCATTGATTTGACTGCCGGTATAAAAACTCATACCACTTGGAGCAATAGAAGGCACCCAATAATGCAGAGGTTGCTCTAAACCTGCTTTGGTTTTTACACCTATCACACCGCCGCCGTATTCTTCACCATAGGTGATGACCGGCCAGCCATAGTTTTTACCAGCCGTGGCTATATTGATTTCATCGCCGCCCTGAGGGCCATGCTCATGAGTCCACAACGCACCGGTTTGCGGGTGAATAGCTGCGCCTTGTAAGTTACGATGGCCATAAGACCAAACGTCGGCTTTTGCATCTGTTTGTGCAGCAAAAGGATTACCTGCTGCTGCAGTACCATCTTTGTTCACTTTCACTACTTTACCGAAGTGACCTGACAGTTTTTGCGCGTCATCACGACGTGAACCCCGATCGCCCAAAGTGATAAATAATTCGCCAGCAGGGTTAAACACCAGACGACCACCATAATGGTAGTTGCTGTCAATGGCTTCTGCCTGACGGAAAATAACCTTCACCTGCTTTAATGTCTGACCATCCAGAACCGCACTGGCCACTGCTGTGGCATTGATGCCACCATCACGAGGTTCACTGAAACTAAAGTAAATAGTTTTGTTTTTTGCAAAGTCCGGGTCCAGTACCAGACCTAATAAACCACCCTGGCCTTGTGCGTGCACAGCGGGAACACCTGCAATGGCTGCACTTTTTTCACCGGTTTTGCTGATATAACGCATAGAACCAGCACGTTCTGTCACCAGTAAAGAGCCGTCAGGCAAAAACTGCATGGCCCATGGATGATTTAGTCCGGAAGACAGAGTTTGCATGTCCAAAGTGGCTTTTTCGGTTTTAAGGGTTTCAGCCACCAGGGGCTGAGCCACCAGACCAAGGCCGACAATCAGACCGAGCAGGGATAGCTTATGCATACAACAGATCCTTTTTAAGCACTATGAAAAAAACTGAGCATAATAGATACCATAAAAAAGTACTGAAAATGCGGCTGGTATCCACTTTGTTGGGATTAATGGAGATTAATTGGCGCTTTTCAGGTAAGCCAACACCACATCATGGTGATTGCTGGTTTTGAATTCATCAAAGACTTTACTGACTGTGCCATCTTGCTCAATCAGAAAACTGATTCTATGAATACCGTCGTAAATTTTGCCCATAAATTTCTTTTCACCCCAAACGCCAAAAGCTTCAGCTGCTTTGTGATCTTCATCACCTAACAAGGTAAAATTTAACTGCTCTTTTTGCTCAAACTTCGCCAGACGGGCAGGGGCGTCGATGCTGATCCCCACAACCTGAACCTTGTATTCAGCAAGCTGCGTTTTGCTGTCACGTAAACCACACGCCTGCACTGTGCAACCTGGTGTCATGGCTTTAGGGTAAAAATACACCAATACGCGACTTTGTTTCAGCAGAGTGCTGAGTTGTACCAACTGACCTGATTGGTCTGGCAAACTAAAGTCTGGGGCTTGTTGTCCTGCTGTTAATCTGTTCATTGTTTTTCCTTTTAATTAGAACTGGGCTTTTGAGTTAGAGCTGAGCTTCAAAACGCCCAGTCAGTTGAAGCTGATCGAGCAGCGCAGTTACTTCTTGCTTAATGAGATCAACCTGAACACCTTGTGGCAGTTGTACTGTCATGGTGCAGTGGTTTAACAGCTGCTGAGTGTCTGCATCGGTCAAGGTTTCAGTACGCAAAGCACCTATATAAATCTGGTGATTGGCCAGCAATGTGGCGATAGCACCTAAAGTACCGACTTTATCTTTTCCGGTATATTCCAATACATAATGTGCACTGACAGCCGCAGTATGTTGAGCTGATGTACGTTTGGTCATGGTGATCAGATCAAGTTCGTAGCCTAATCCCGGCAATAAATGCTCAATCCGGCTGATGGCCACGGTATCACCCGACAACAACATAATAAAAGTGAACTCATTGCCAAAAATAGCCATCCGACTATCGACAATATTGCAGTTACAATCCGTAACCAGCCGTGCGAGACGGCTGACTAAACCTGTTCTGTCTGCACCTATCGCAGTGACGACCAATTGTTGTGGCATGCTAAGTTGATGTCTCTGAATGAAAAACGGCTGCGAAGTTTAGCATATTTCGCGTAAATTTCACCTGTGTGACAGTCCCTTGCTTGTGTTTGTTGTCGTGCCTCATTACCATAGGCAGCCTGAAAATTATGGAGCCTTTAGCATGTTTAGCGGAAGTATTGTTGCTTTAATCACCCCGATGGATCCTGATGGTGCTGTAGACTACGGTAGCCTGAAGCGACTGGTGGATTTTCATTTAAGCAATCAGACCGACGCTTTGGTGATTATGGGAACTACAGGTGAGTCGGTCACCTTGAGTTTTGCTGAACAAATCCAGGTGCTGGAAGCAGTTCTGGCTCAGGTCGATGGCCGCATTCCTGTGATTGCAGGCAATGGTTCAAACTCAACCGCTGATGCAGTGGAAAAGACCAGAATTTTATCCGCTTTGCCTGTAGCTGGTTTTTTAACTGTGACCCCTTATTACAACAAACCTATGCAAAAAGGTATGTTGGCGCATTATCAGGCTGTTGCTGCAGCAACAGATAAAGCTATTATTTTGTACAACGTACCTGGCCGTACTGGTGTGGATTTATTGCCTGAGACTGTGGCCGAACTGGCAAAAACTCCAAATATTGTCGGTATTAAAGAAGCGACAGGTTCGATGCCACGTCTGGCTCAATTGCAGGCTTTGTGTCCGGCAGATTTTTTATTATTCAGCGGTGACGATGCCAGTTGCTGCGAATTTATGTTAAAAGGTGGTCATGGCGTCATTTCGGTGACCACCAATATAGCGCCGGCTTTGATGGCACAAATGTCAAAAGCAGCGATAGAGAAAAATACAGAATTGGCTATGCAACTCGATCAGCAGTTACAAGGCTTACATCATCAGCTGTTTATTGAAGCTAATCCAATTCCAAGTAAATGGGCACTGCTGAAGATGGGGTTAATCGCCGATGATATGGCAAGATTACCTTTGACCCGGTTGGAACCAATTCACCAAAGCGTAATCGAACAAGCGCTGAAACAAGCCCAGATTAATGTGTAGGAGTTTTATAGTGCAGTATTGGATCCCGGCAAGCTTAATTGCCTCATTGTTTATTTCTGGTTGCTCTTTATTCCCTGAAGAAGTTGCTGAACAAGCTAAGGTGGAAGCGAAGCCAGTCGCTGAGTTAAAAATACCTGCAGGATTAACTGCAGCGAAAAAGCCGACACAATTTGATATTCCTCCGGCACCTAATGCGCCTGTGACTGAAGTTGAACTGAAGTCACCTATGCAAGTGCTGGCGCTTGCGACCAACAGTCGGGTTGAAGAAGAAGAAAAAGAAGCGCGGATCTGGTTTGAGCGTTCTGAATTTACAGGTGATTTATTACCTTACCTGAAAAAGAATGTATTGGATTTTGGTGCGGAAAAACAAATAGAAATTAAACAGAATGCTCAGGATCCTATGGCATTTGAAACAGGTTGGGTCAGCCGTTTTGAAGAAGAAGGCTTCTGGTTCTGGAAGAGTGAGATTGAAAAAGAACAAAGTCGTTTTCTGATTAAGTTGGAGCCTAAAACACATGGTCGTGCTGTCGGAATGCGTGTGCAATTGCTGGAACACCGCTTTATTGACAACAGCAAACAGCTGTCAGCCATAGCGCAGAAACGTGAAGAAGTGTACTTCCTGAATCGGCTGGTGGATAAAGTGGCTACGGTTGAGCTTGCTCAGATTAAGCTTAAAAAAGCTCAATCACGCCAAATCACTCTGACCACTGGTTTTGATGCCGAAGGCAATGCTGCAATGTTAACTGGGCAGCCTATAGATGTGGCCTGGTCACAATTGGAGTTGATGTTTGAACAAAACGGCTTTGTCGTGAATGATTTGAACAGAACCAGTTACACCTTTTTCCTGACGTATAAAGAGCCTGAAACTGGTTTTTGGGATTCATTATGGACGGATGAAAAAGTGATAGCTGTTCCTTTGGCCGACGGCGACTACCAGTTAGTTCTGACTAAATCAGAAGTGGGTACAGCTCTGAGCTGGCGTAACAGCTTAGGCAAAAACTTATCTGCGGATCAGATGAATGGTCTGTATCAGGCGTTAGTGCAAATTATCAGAAAAGACAATATAGAACTCTAAACCGTTATTTCTGAGCAGGCGAGAGGTGATTGTGTTTCCACCTGTCTGAGAAAAACTACAGCTGGATTTATCTTAGAAAAACCACCCACGGGTGGTTTTTTTATGTAATGACACAGTGTATATAGCCTCTCAGCCGCTGGTTGTCGTGACTGAATTGGCTTAGCCGATGCAGAATTAACAAAATAACGCTATGATTAGGCTCAATTTAATAGCGTTAATAAGCAAACGTAAGGAACCCGGATGCTGGATGTGCAGGATTATCTGAAAATTTTTATCGGCATCATCGCTATCTTAAACCCTTTGGGCGCTTTACCTATGTATTTGTCCTTGACTGCGGATCACAGTGAGCAGGACAAAAAACAAGTGGCTATGACTGCTGCCAAAGCTGCTACTGTGATTTTATTGGTCACACTGTTTTTTGGTGAATTTATCCTTGGTTTTTTTGGTATTTCGGTGAATTCATTCCGGGTTGGCGGCGGTATTTTAATTCTGCTGATGGCCATTTCGATGCTAAATGCACAGACCAGTGGCGCTAAAAGCACAGAAGCTGAGCGACTGGAAGCCGCACAAAAATCTTCTATAGCTGTGGTGCCGCTTGCTATGCCGATGCTGGCAGGTCCGGGCGCCATCAGTTCGATTATTTTATATGCCAACAGAGCTGAAGGCTGGCAACATTATTTAATTATTTCGGCAGAAATTTTACTTGTTGGCATTCTTCTGGCGATCCTGATGCGCTTATCAGGTAAAATAGCTAACAGATTAGGACAAACCGGCATGAATATTATCACCCGGGTGATGGGGCTTATATTGGCCGCTATCTCTATTGAGTTTATCAGTCTTGGCTTAAAGGGAATTTTCCCTGTTTTAGCGGGTTAAGGGTAAAAGATGCGATTACTTATTGCGGCGCTATGTTTTATGTTGTGTGTCAGTGGTGCACAAGCAAAACAACTGGCTGATTTGTATCAGGCTGTTGTACCTGCTGGCCAAAGCCAAAGCGCCTGGCAACAACAGGCGTTGGCGCAGGTGTTGGTGAAAGTTACAGTCAATCCAGCTGTTGTTGAACAAGCAGCGATTAAAGCTGAGCTGAAAAATGCTGGCAACTATATTAAGACCTTTGCAGCTATCAGTTCAGAGCAAGGACCTGCTTTAAAAGTCGGGCTGGACGAGCAAAAAGTGCAGCAGTTGCTCAGTCAGCACCAGATTGCGATTTGGGGTAGCAGAAGACCTGCCATAGTGCTGTGGCCTGTCGAACAAACCGCTGAAAGCCGGGTTTTTATGCAAGGCGCAGCTCATCCTGTACTCAGCCAGATACAGCAACAGGCTAAGGCTATCGGCTTGCCACTGGATTTACCCACAGCAAACGATACTTATGTAGCGCCTTTGTCCCAGGACGAAGTATGGGCTGGCAATTGGTTGCTGATTGAGCAGGCCAGTTTGTCATTTAATGCCGATCAAACCTTAATTTTACTGTTTGACCAGCCGTCAGAAGGCCAATACCGATTAACCTGGCAGGGCTATGAACAAGACCAGCTCGTCAGTAATGAATTAGTAGCAAGCTCACAACCAGAGTTGGCCACTGCATTTTTAACTGGTTTAACGGCACAACTTGCCGGAAAATTTGCCGTTCAGCTCGGCAGCCAACAGGGCCAGACCGAACTTGAACTGGATATCGAAGGCTTAACTAATTTTGTTGATCAGGTCAAAGTACAACAAATGCTCAGCGCTATGTTGTCGGTAAAACAAGTGACTGTGCAGGAACGCAAAGCGGACTTACTGAAGTTTAAAGTACAACTGGCGGCTGACCGCAGTGCTTTTATTAATTCTTTGTCGCTGGAACGTCGTTTGCAATCGCTGCAAGCCGCAAGCGAACCAGCGGTAACCCCTGTTGACACAACAGATGCGGCAGATGAGCTGTTCTCTGAAATGGCTGCAGAAATGGCAACAGAGCCAGCTGCAGCAGCGCCAGATGTTATGCCTTCAGTGCTGCGTTACAGGTATATCCCGAACTAATGATTCCGGTGCAATACACGCTAGCAGTGACACTGCCAGAAGATGAAACTCTTGATACCTTCTATGGGGCTGAAACCAGCCCTGTAGTGGGTTACATCAAACACTTCCTGAGCACTCCTTTTGAACACCGCCTGCCTTTGTATTTATTCGGCGCCAGTGGCAGCGGTAAGTCGCACTTGTTATATGCCGCTTGTGTGCAAGCGCAGGAATTGGGTTTAACCAGTCAGCTGTTGAGTCTGGAAGATTTTAAGGCCTGGAGCCCCAGAATTTTAGATCAGCTCGAAGAGCTGGATCTGGTCTGTCTGGATAATATTCAGGCCATAGCAGGGGATATCAGCTGGCAGGTGGCGGTATTTGATTTATACAACCGCATGACAGAACAGGGCAAAGCCTTGATTATTGTCGCCGATCAGGCGCCAACTGAATTGGGTATTACCTTGCCTGATTTAGTCTCGCGTTTACAGGCTTGTACCAGTTTTCAGCTGCGTTTATTAGGCGATGAAGACAAACAAAAACTGCTGCAACAAAAAGCCCGTTTACGTGGCATGGAGCTGCCGGATGAAGTGGCGCGGTTTTTACTGAACCGTCAGCAACGTGACATTCGTGAACTGGTGCAAATTCTCGATTTACTGGATAAAGCCTCTATAGTGCATCAGCGTAAGCTGACCATTCCTTTTGTCAAAGATATGCTGAGCTTATCTCACTGATTTTTCGTCCTTTGAACTAAAAAAAGCCTTATTTTACGCAAGCTCTGAGCGTAAATCTGGTGTATTATTGCCACCTTTTTATACGACTTATCACCCCGAAGTTAGTGATGCTGCAGCCGACAAAGCTGCCGCTTCAGGTTGCAAGGGGATTAACGCTGGTCTGAGGATAGCGATGAACTTAACCGCCATTTTAGAAGAAGCCTTACAGGCAGTCGCTGTAGCGAACGATATCAACGCACTGGAAGATGTGCGTGTGGCCTTTATGGGCAAAAAAGGCAGCATCACTGAGTTGCTGAAATCTTTAGGTGCTATGGATCCGGAAACCCGCAAAACTGCCGGTCAACAGATCAATGACTTAAAACAGCAAGTGCAGGACGCTTTAAACACTAAACGTGATCAGATGCAACAGGCTGAACTGGCACAAAAACTGTCAAAAGAGCAGATTGATGTGACTTTGCCTGGCCGCGCTTTAGAAGCTGGTGGTCTGCACCCTGTAACCCGCACCATTCGCCGTATTGAAAGCTTTTTTGGTGAATTGGGTTTTGAAGTTAAACATGGCCCGGAAATCGAAGATGATTTCCATAACTTTGATGCACTGAATATTCCAACGCATCACCCGGCCCGTGCTGATCACGACACCTTTTATTTTAATCCTAAGCTGATGCTGCGTACTCAGACCTCTGGTGTGCAAATTCGGACTATGGAAACAGAACAGCCACCGCTGCGGATCATTTCCCCAGGCCGTGTGTATCGTAATGACTACGATCAAACCCACACACCGATGTTCCACCAGGTCGAAGGTTTGATGGTCGACAAAAACGTCAGCTTTACTGAACTCAAAGGTATTTTGCACGACTTCCTGAATAACTATTTTGAAGAAGACTTGCAAATCCGTTTCCGTCCGTCCTTTTTCCCTTTTACTGAACCTTCAGCTGAAGTGGACGTGATGGGCAAAAACGGCAAATGGCTGGAAGTATTAGGCTGCGGTATGGTGCATCCAAATGTATTACGTTCTGTTGGCATCGACCCTGAAATCTACAGCGGTTTTGCTTTTGGTATGGGCGTTGAGCGTCTGACCATGTTGCGTTATGGCGTAACAGACCTTCGTTCATTCTTCGAAAACGATCTGCGTTTTCTAAAGCAATTCAGATAAGCGGGAGCAGATAATGAAATTCAGTGAATCCTGGTTACGTGAGTGGGTCAACCCGCAGTTATCGACCAATGAGTTAGCAGAACAAATTTCGATGGCCGGTCTGGAAGTAGACGGTGTTGAACCTGTTGCCGGTGAATTTAGCGGTGTTGTCGTGGGCCATGTGGTTGAATGTGGTCGTCACCCTGAAGCCGACAAGTTACAAATTACCAAAGTTGATATCGGTACAGGCGAGCTGTTAGATATCGTCTGTGGAGCAGCCAACTGCCGTCAGGGCTTAAAAGTTGTGGTTGCAACAGTAGGCGCTGTATTGCCTGGCGATTTTAAAATTAAAGCCGCTAAGTTACGTGGCCAGCCGTCCAACGGTATGTTGTGTTCTTTATCTGAGCTGGGTATGGCTGAAAGTTCAGAAGGCATTATTGAACTGCCTGCTGATGCGCCGCTGGGTCAGAACATTCGTCAGTACCTGACATTAGACGACAATGCCATTGAAGTGGATTTAACACCAAACCGTGCTGATTGTTTAGGCTTAAAAGGCTTAGCCCGTGAAGTAGGTGTGTTGAATAACTTAGACGTCAAACAACCTGACATTGCCGCTGTTGCCGCAACAATCAGCGATGTGAAAGGCATTCAGTTATCAGCGCCTCAAGCTTGTCCACGTTATTTAGGCCGTGTTATTCGTAACATCAATACGGCTGCTGTTACACCACTTTGGATGGTGGAAAAGTTACGCCGCTCTGGTATCCGTTCTATTGATGCGGTAGTGGATGTGACCAACTTCGTCTTGCTGGAACTGGGTCATCCTATGCACGCTTTTGATTTAACAAAAATCGAAGGTGATATCGATGTGCGTATGGCCAAAGAGGGTGAAAAGCTGGTTCTGCTGGACAGCAACGAAGTGACGTTAAAAGCCAATACGCTGGTGATTGCGGATAGCCAAAAAGCCTTAGCAATGGCCGGTATTTTTGGTGGTTTGCACAGTGGTGTGACGAAAGACAGCAACGACATTTTCCTTGAGAGCGCATTTTTCTCTCCGGTTGAAATGGCAGGTGTGGCTCGTCAATACGGTTTGCATACTGATGCTTCACACCGCTATGAGCGTGGTGTTGACCCAGAGTTGCAGCGCACAGCGATGGAAAGAGCAACAGCATTGCTGCTCGCTATTGTCGGTGGTGAAGCAGGCCCTGTGGTTGAAGCTGTGTCAGAGATGCATCTCCCAAAAGCTGCCCAAATTGCGTTAAGCCGCATTAAGCTGGATCGTATTTTAGGCATTTCTATTGCGACCGAGACAGTGACTGAAATTTTCCAGCGTTTAGGTATGCAGGTTGTGGTATCAGGTGATGAGTGGCAGGTGACAGTACCAAGCTACCGTTTTGATATTTCTATTCCTGAAGATTTAATCGAAGAAGTGGCGCGGGTTTATGGCTACAACAATATTCCTAATGTAGCGCCACAAGCTGCGCTTGCGATGAGCAAACATCAGGAAAGCCGTATTTCAGTGCACAGCTTACGTGATTTGCTGGTCGCCCGTGGTTATCAGGAGGCTATTACTTATAGTTTTGTTGATCCTAAAGTGCAGGAAGCCTTGTTCCCAGGACAGACTGCTTTAGTGCTGCCAAACCCAATTTCTGTAGATATGTCGGCGATGCGGTTAAACCTGTGGCCAGGTTTGTTACAGGCTGTGCAATACAACCAGAACCGTCAGCAGACCCGCATTCGTTTATTCGAATATGGCCTGAAATTTATCCCGGATGCAAACGCTGAAGGTGGTGTACGTCAGGTACCAGTATTAGGTGGTGTGATCGTCGGCAGTTATGGCAACGAACACTGGACCATTGCAGAGCGGGCCGTTGATTTTTATGATATTAAAGGCGATGTGGAAGCGCTGTTAAGCTGCACTTCAGCTACAGAGTGTTTTACTTTCGCTACAGGTCAACACAGCGCCTTACATCCAGGTCAAACTGCTCAGTTAAACCGGGATGGCAAAGCTGTAGGTATACTTGGCGCCTTGCATCCGGAAGCGGAACGTAAACTGGGTATTAAAGGCAAAGCCTTTTTATTTGAAGTAGAACTTGAAGCATTTGGTGATAAACACATTGTTTTAGCTCAGGAAACTTCAAAATACCCTGCAAATCGTCGCGATTTAGCTATTGTTGTGAAATCTGATGTGCGTTTTTCAGATATCCTTGCTACTATTAGAAAAGTTGGCGGAAATCAATTAGTTGACCTAAAATTGTTTGACGTCTACACAGGGCAGGGTGTTGCTGAAGGCTATAAGTCATTAGCGATAGCTTTAACCTTGCAGGACAAGGCGCGGACGCTTGAAGATAAAGATATCCAACAGGTTATCTCTTCTGTGATCGAGGTGCTGAGCAAAGAGTTCAACGCAACGTTGAGGGATTAAGAATGGCGCTTACCAAAGCCGATTTAGCAGAACGTTTATTTACCAAGTTTGGCATCAGCAAGCGCGATGCAAAATTAATAGTCGA
>JAHIWM010000023.1 GCA_018815765.1 Gammaproteobacteria bacterium
GCTGAAACTCTGCCAGACAATGCCCAGTTTATTCCGTTCAGCGCTCAAACCCGCTTATCAGGTGTGCAACTGGATAGCGGTGAACATTGGGTGAAAGGTGCTGCCGATGCGGTAAAGAAATGGGCACAAAGCCGTGGTCTGGCTGTACCTAACAATCTGGACCCTATAGTCACCAAGGTGGCGCAACAAGGTGCAACGCCATTAGTGGTGGCCAATCAGCAACGTATTTTGGGGGTGATTCAGTTATCTGATGTGATTAAGCCTGGTGTAGCACAACGTTTTGCCGAGCTGCGTGCCTTAGGTGTGCGTACCATTATGGTCACAGGTGACAACCCTATTACGGCTGGCGCTATTGCCGCTGCTGCTGGTGTGGATGACTTTGTGGCAGAAGCCCGGCCTGAAGACAAGCTGGCGCTTATTCGCCGCGAACAGGCTTTAGGCCGCTTAGTCGCCATGGTCGGTGACGGCACCAACGATGCACCTGCTTTAGCTCAGGCCGACGTCGGCTTAGCCATGAACTCCGGTACTCAGGCCGCCAAAGAAGCCGGCAATATGGTGGATCTGGATTCAGACCCAACCAAGCTGCTGGCCGTGGTGGAAGTGGGCAAACAGTTGCTGATCACCCGTGGCGCTTTAACCACCTTCTCTTTAGCCAATGATGTCGCTAAGTACTTTGTCATAGTGCCAGCCGTTTTTGCTGCCGCCATGCCTGGTATTGCTGCTTTGAATTTTATGCAGCTGCCGGATCCAAAAATGGCGGTGTTATCTGCGCTGATTTTTAATGCGCTGATTATTCCGGCCCTTATTCCGCTGGCATTAAAAGGCGTAAAAATCCGCGCGATCAGTGCTGAAAAACTGTTACGCAACAATATGTTGATCTTCGGTTTAGGTGGCGTGTTATTGCCTTTTGCCGCGATCAAATTGATTGATGTTTTACTGAACTGGATGTTTTAACTATGAACACTACTTCAATTTCTCGTTCTGGAGCTGTCCGTGCTGGTTCTGATGCCGCAGTTTCTACACAACACGCCATCTGGCGTCCGGCTTTGGGTTTAGCTGCTGTGATGCTGTTGACTTGTGGCCTGGTTTACAGCGCCAGTGTCACAGGTTTAGGCGGAATGTTATTTCCACAGCAAGCTAGTGGTTCTTTAGTGATGGTTGATGGCAAAGCCGTAGGTTCTGCTTTAATAGCCCAGCCTTTTAGCGGTGATATGTATTTCCATGGCCGTCCAAGCAGCGTCAATACTGACCCTATGTCGACTGGTGGCAGTAACTTAGCACCTTCCAACCCTGCTTTACGTGACAGAGTAGCGGCAGAGAGTGCTGTACTGACAGAACGTTATCAGTTGGCTGCCACTGAACTGCCGATTGACTTGCTGGCAAGCTCTGGCTCTGGTGTCGATCCACATATTTCACCTGAAGCTGCAATTTTGCAGTTAAAGCGGGTAGCTACTGCACGAGGCATTACTCCAGAGACGCTAAGTACATTAGTGCAGCAACAAACCGAAGCACCACAGTGGGGTATTTTTGGCCAGCCACGAGTCAATGTGTTGCTGTTAAATCTGGCTTTAGATCAGCAATTTCCAACAAATTAATCAGGAATTATTATGCGTTATTTAGTATCGACTGTTCGTGTGGCTAGTGCGGCCATTCTGAGTTCAAGCCTGTTATTCGTTAGCCCGCTGCAGGCTGAAACAGTTAATAGTACGGGCTCTGTGCTGTTGATTTCAGATTATTTATACCGCGGTATTTCGCAAACTGATGAAGGTCCTGCATTGCAGGGTAGCCTGACATTGGCCACCGAATCGGGTTGGTATGCCAGTGCCTGGGGTTCCAATATTAAATTTGGTCAAGGCAGCATGGAGCTGGATATTTCTGCTGGCCGCAGCTTTGCTGTAGCCCCGGACTGGACAGTGGATCTGGGCCTGATGCAATACCGTTACCCTAAGGGCGATAACAGCACCGATCAATTTAACTTTATCGAAGGGTACGGCAAGCTGATTTATCAGGACTGGACTTTTGGGCTGGCACTGACCGACGATTATTTTGGCGCCGGTGTGGGTAAATTCTGGTATTTAAGCGCTGACTGGAATCAGCAATTAACGGAACAGCTGCAGCTGCAATGGCATCTGGGCTACAATAAGTTTGCTAATGTATTGGAATTTAAAAACTTTTTAGCTTCAGCAAGTGAAGATGGTTCTGGCTACACCGACTGGGGCGTTAAGCTAAACACCACTCAGCTGGGTCTGAATTGGTCTGTGGGTTATGCCGGAACTTCAGTACGTAGTTCAGCCTGCAGCGAACTTTGTGATAGTCGTTGGCTCATCAGCGTTGGTAAAACGTTTTAAGGAAAGAATCCGTGGTAACAGACTCCCGCAGACAACAAGCTGACGCGCTGTTAAAAAACCTGCAACAGCAGCAGGGTGGCCAGCTAAAGATCTTTTTAGGTGCTGCGCCTGGGGTGGGTAAAACCTGCGCCATGCTCAATGCTGCCCGCGAGCGCATGCAACAAGGCACAGCAGTGATGGTGGGGCTGGTCGAAACTCATGGCCGCGCCGACACAGAAGCTTTGCTGCAAGGCTTTGAGCTGTTACCACGGCGTCAGTTGGATTATCAGGGTCAACAGCTCACCGAATTTGATTTAGATGCTGCTTTAGCCGCCAGGCCAGCCCTGTTGCTGGTGGACGAGCTGGCGCACAGTAATATTCCGGGCAGCCGGCATAAAAGGCGTTATCAGGATATCGCCGAGTTGCTGGCCGCGGGCATAGATGTGTACACCACGATCAATGTGCAGCATATCGCCAGCCTGAATGATTTAGTGCTGCAAATCAGTGGTATACGCGTAAAAGAAACAGTACCTGATCAGTTTGTCGACAGCGCACAGCAATTAGTTTTTGTCGATTTAGCGCCCAATCACCTGCTGGAGCGTTTACAGCAAGGTAAGGTCTATGTAGCGGACTATGCCGCTTTGGCGGTGAAACAGTTTTTCCAGCTGGAAACCTTAACAGCGCTGCGTGAAATGGCGATGAAGCTGGTGATGAGCCATGTGGATGCGCAGTTAAAAACCGAGCAGGACGCCAAAGCCCGTGGCAGTGATTATCTGATTCAGGATAAATTGCTGGTGCTGATCTCCAACCGCCGCGATCACGAATACCTGATCCGCATTGGCCGTCGTGTTGCCGAAAAACGTCAGATGCCTTGGGTTGTGGTTTGGGTCGACACGGGGCAGATGCAGTATCAGTCGACACAACAACGATTGCAGTCGGCTTTTGCCCTGGCGCGTGAACTTGGCGCTCAAACCGATATTTTACGTGGTCCTTCTACTTTACAGACCATTTTGCCTTACATCACAGAGCATCGTATTAACGCTGTGTTGGTCGGTGCTGGCACAAAACGTGTGATGCAGCCCTGGCGTAAGCCGTTATATCAACAACTGATTAATAGCGGTTTGCCACTGGAAGTATCAGTCTATCGCTCTGGCGAATCGACCCAACAAGCCAGAGTTTCAGCGCCCGCTTCAGGCACCTTTGGTCAGAAAGCCGGTTATGCTTTTGGTGCACTTTTTACCGCAGCCGCCAGTGCTTTGGCATTAGCTTTGGACCAATGGCTGCAAAGTGGCAATCTGGTGCTGATTTTTGTGTTGGCTGTGGTGCTTTGTGGTCTGAAATACGGCGCCCGCCCTGCTATTTTTACCGCTTTGTTGTCGTTTTTTAGCTTTAACTTTTTCCTGACCGAGCCTTATTTCACTTTTAATGTGAATAAAAACGATGACGTCGCCACGCTGATTTTTATGCTGGTGATAGGTATGACCTGTGGCCCGGCTGCTTCGCGTATCCGGCAGCAATTATTGCTACTGAAAGAAGCCAACAGATACTCAGAATTACAACGGGATTTTGCCCAGCAATTAACAGTGATCCATCAAACCGATGAACTCTGGACTATTTTGGCTGCTCAATTAACCCAAGCATTACGCTGCGCTGTTCATATAGTGTCTGGGCATCTGGTCACTCTCGATAAACAAGAACAACAAATACTGCCTGCACTAAATCAGCCGTTGCTGGCCTTGGATCAGGCGATGATTGATTGGTCCAGACGGCATCAGCAAATGGCAGGTCGTTTTAGCGATACCCTCAATGCCAGCCAGTGGACAGCTTTGCCATTGGTTGTGCAAGGTAAAACTATCGCCGTTATAGTGCTGCAGTTTCCCGCTACTGTGCAGGTATTAAGGCCGGACGACAGGGATTTAATAGCGACTTTAAGCCAGCAGGCAGTCAGTGTCTGGCAACGCATTAGTCTGAATACGGAACTGGAAAGCTCGAAACTTAAAGCCGAAATGGAACAATTGCGTTCGGCTTTATTGTCCTCTGTGTCGCACGACTTACGTTCACCGCTAGCCGCCATGATGGGTTCTGCTGAGAGTTTACAGGTGCTGGACCAGCAGTTATCCAAAGAGGATCGGAACGAGTTGTTAAGTACCATCATGCTGGAAAGTCAGCGGCTGGACCGATATATCCAGAACTTGCTGGATATGACGCGTTTAGGTCATGGCACCTTAAAACTGGAGCGGGATTGGGTGTCGGTGGCCGATATTATTGGCAGTGCCAAACAACGCTTAAAGCGCTTTTTCCCGCAAGTGGACGTGGAATACGAAGCTGCGCCGGATTTACCTTTACTTTATGCCCATGCCGCTTTGCTGGAACAAGGGCTGTTTAATATTCTGGAAAATGCGGCTAAATATAGCCCTGATGGCGAGCCTGTGCGGGTTTGGGTTAGTCAGCAAGGTAAAGTCTGCCGCATTGAAATTGAAGACAGTGGCCCTGGTATTCCGGAAGCGCTGCGGGAAAAAGTCTTTGATATGTTTTATGTGGTGGCCGATGGCGACAGTAAAAGGCACAATACCGGTATGGGGCTGGCGATTTGTCGTGGCATGATTGGTGCGCACGGAGGTTCAGTCAAAGCCACCTCAGCCCGTGTTGGCACTGGTTCACGTTTTATTGTCGAATTGCCTTTGCCTGAAATCCAAGCAGGAGACTAACCCTATTGTCCGCCCGAATTCTGGTTGTTGATGACGAAATGCAAATCCGCAAAATGCTGCGGATTGCGTTAAAAAGTGTCGGTTATGACGTGACTGAAGCTGATTCAGTCGAATCTGGTCTGGCGGCTTTAGTGCGCCAGCAGCCGGATTTATTGGTGCTGGATTTAGGTTTGCCCGATGGCGACGGCCTGGATTTATTAAGCGAACTGCGCAGTTTTTCCAAGGTGCCAGTCATAGTTTTGTCTGTGCGTAATGGTGACTCCGACAAAATCAAAGCGCTGGATATAGGTGCTCAGGATTATGTGACTAAACCTTTTAGTGTTGAAGAGTTGCTGGCTCGGGTGCGGGCGCAATTACGCGACCGTTTACCGGATAAAACCCCGGCTGTGCTGGACGATGGTTATCTGCATATAGACCTCGCCCGCCGTTTGGTGACCTGCAAAGCTTTGGAAGTGGAGTTAACCCCAAAAGAATATGCGGTGCTGGCGACTTTGGCTCAGCATAGGCAATGTGTGATCACGCAAAAACAGTTGCTGGAACAAATCTGGGGCCCAACCCATGGTCAGGACAGCCATTATTTGCGTATTGTGATCAGCCACTTACGACAAAAAATAGGCGACGACCCCACCGAACCTAAGTATCTGAAAACCGAAGCAGGGATAGGTTATCGCCTTATGATTTGAATCAACCTGCCACTGCGGGCGGGTCCATCCAGAAAAACTCCCAGATATGGCCATCTAAATCCAGCACAGAGCGGCCATACATAAAACCTAAATCCTGTTTTGCATTGATGTCGGCGGTACCGCCAGCTTTAGCCGCTGCATTACACACCTGATCCACTGCTTCTTTGTTGTCACAACTTAAAGCCAGCATCACTTCGCTGCTGCCTTTATCAGGTATTGGTCTTTGGGTAAAACTTTGCCATTTGGCGTGAGTTAATAACATGACAAAAATATGCTCGCTCCAGACCATACAAGCGGCTGTGTCGTCGCTAAACTGCATATTCTGGCTAAAGCCCAGCATCTGATAAAATTCGATAGCAGCAGTTAAGTTGCTGCAGGGTAAATTAACAAAAAGCATTTTGGCCATTGGGCCCTCCTATTGATATGAACTGAGCAGCGGTTTCACTGTCTTTCACACCTTAGTCGGTTCAGCTTTGACAAAATCGACAAGAGATGCGGACTTTTTTAATTTCAGACCCTTTTTTTACCCAGGCTCCGAGGGTTTTTCGTGTCGATTTAGCTGTTGATAATACGCAAAGCTCAGACTAAAGCAGGTGCCTTTGCCTAGTTCTGATTCAAAGTCGATACTGCCCTGCATCATTTCAACCAGAGTCTTACTGATATTTAAGCCCAGGCCAGAGCCTTGGTTGCTGCGGCTATCAGAGCTGTCGGCCTGAGCAAACTTCTGAAAAATTTTGCTACGAAAGGATTCAGCTATACCAGCGCCCTGATCTTTAACTTTGATCACAACATACTGATCCTGCAACTGATAACTTAGTTTCACCACAGAGTGGCTGGGGGAAAATTTAATGGCATTAGAGATTAAATTCGACAGAATTTGCAGCAAGCGGAATTTATCCTGATGCAGATAAACTGGCGTGGCGTCTGCTGCTAAGACCAAGTCCAGCCGGACTGAATATTTATCGGCGTAAGCCTGATTCTGCAGTTTAGCTTCCTGTAATAAAGCCGATACTTCTACTTCGGCGGGCTGCAGCTTTAACTGACCAAACTCCAGTTTTTCAATATCCAGAATATCGTTTACCAACCGCACCAGCCGATCGGTATTGGTTTTGGCAATCTGTACCAGTTGTTGTGCTGCCGAAGGTAATTCACCCACTACACCACCAGCTAATAAACCTAAAGAACCGTTAATTGACGTCAGAGGGGTACGTAATTCATGGCTAACGGTAGAGATAAACTCACTTTTCATCCGGTCTATTTTTTTACGCTCACGTAAATCGTGCAGCATCAGGGTATACAAATGCTTGTCTGCGGTATCGACCCGGCTTAAGCCCATTTCCAGCGGAATTTGCTGGCCGTCTTCACTTAATCCTGTTACTTCAACCGTGTGACCTACCCATAAATTCAGTTGTTCGACAGTTAATGGCTGCAGTAACTGATGGTTTTTATGTTCAGGCAAACAAGCCAATAACTTACTGACTGGTTGGCGTAACAAAGTTGGCATGGCGTACCCAAACAGCAGGGAGGTTTCTTTATTTACTCTTTCGATAAGCCCTTGTTGGTCCACTATCACAATAGATTCAATGGCGTTATCCAGAATTGAACTCAACTCCCTGGTGCGCTGAGTGATTAAATGCTCGATGCGGGCTGAGCGCCCTGTCAGAACCAACAGGAAAATACCCAACAAACTGCACAGTACCAAACCGCCTGTTAACACATACCAGCTTTGTTGGCCTGAATTCCGACTGAGCATGGATTTACTGGGCACCAGCTGTAGCTCCAGCGAGCGTCCGGCATGGGACCAATGCCGGGTCCAGGTTAAATAACTAGCCTGCTCAGGCAAATCCGGCAATGAACCATAATAAGATGAACTTGTGCCTAAGTCTCTGATTTGTAGATGAAATTCTGATGTGTCGTATTGACTTAAACTGGTGCTGACTAATTGTTCTGTTTCAAAGATGCCACAAATAAAACCGCGGATTTGTTGGCGTTTATCTTCGACACTTTCTGGAATAACCCCCTTGTTGTACACAGGAATAAAAAACATCAAAGCTGGATTGCCTCTGACCAGTCGCACAGGCGCTGTGATGCTGATACTGCCTGAATCTATTGCATAATCCATCGCCTCTTTTCGTGTTGGATCTGCAGCTAAATCCAGTCCAGCTAAAGACTTATCGCCAGAGGCAGACGCCAAATAACGGATCACACTATAGTGCGGGCGTTGTGCCGCAAGCCTGACACCCGGGTTGGCATATTCTTTAAAGCTGGTATGAAGCTGAGCCTCTGTTGCAGCCCTTTGCTGATGTGGAACTTGCTCTATCCAATCGAAAAATAATACGCCAGCCTCCTGCCAGGGATAGTCTTTCAGAAACTGCTGAAACATCACTTCTGTTACTTCAGGCTGAGTGGAAAACAGACGTTCAAGCATTTGCATTTGTTGCAGTACTTTGCTGACTCTGAACTGAAAAGTGGCACTGATTTGTTCCGACTGATCAAAAAACTTTTGCTGCAGATTCTGACTGTGCTGAAAGCGGGCCAATACAAACAAAGCAACCACCAGAGCCGTACAAACTAATAAAGGTAAACCGACGGTCAGCCAGCGTGCCCGCCATAAAGGGCGGGGTTTGGCAAACAACATAAAAACCAAAGGTATGGCGATCATCACGCCAATCATGTCGCCAATCCACCAGGTAAACCAGTTCAGCCCGGCGGTGTGAATCGTGACTATGGCATAGCGACATAACACCAAAGTAGATAAACCTGAGCTGATTAAACAAGCCAAAGGACCTGCCAGAAAAAACAGCCAGAGAATACTCTTTTCAAAAGTCAAAGCGCTATGAAAGTTGGCAAAACGGCGAATAGACCAGTAAGCAAAAGCGACCGTCAGGCTGGTAATAAGGGCCATATTCAGGCTAAAGCTAACTTTATCAAGCAAGGTTAAATGTTGTGGCCAGTCGGGCTGCATCAACTTAAAAAGCAGTGAGCCTAAAAAGGCACCAATCAGCATGGGATAACCCCACAACAAGGCTGCGGCAATAGCCAAACCCAAAGACGGAAATACCGATGTCGCCATACCTGGAGCTATCGCCAGCACCATAGCCAATTGGCCAAACGCAAAATAGGCAAGAGCCAGCAGAATGATCCGCAACAGCGTTAAACTTGGGGCTGAAATTTTAATCAATGCTGACAGTTCACCAAAGCCGACTCCGGTTTATCCCGGCAAAACCTTAGCTTACTCCGTGGCAGACAGAAAACAAATGCTCCAGCCTTTGCTTTTTTGGGAAAACTGCGGTTAAATTAACTGTTTTTTCATACAGTGATTTGTCCATGCGTTTATATATTGCTGAGAAACCCAGTATGGCCCGCGCTATTGCCGACGCCTTTGGGTCACATCAAAAACAGCAGGGTTATCTGCAACTTACCAATGGCGATAAAGTCAGCTGGTGTCTTGGCCATTTGTTAGAGCAAGCAGAACCAGAAGCTTATGATCCGGTATTCAAAAGCTGGCGGCTGGAACATCTCCCTATTTTGCCTGAACAATGGAAACTGGTGCCAAAAACACAAAGCAAAGCTCAGCTGAAAATACTGACTCAACTGATCAAAGAGGCGACAGAACTGGTGCATGCCGGTGACCCGGATCGCGAAGGCCAGTTGTTGGTCGACGAAGTACTGCAGCACAGTAAAGTCAGTCAAACCAAACTTAAACACACTAAAAGACTGCTACTGAACGATTTAACACCTACTGCTGTGCGTATGGCATTGCAGCAGTTAAAAATGAATTCTGAGTTTGCGCCTTTATCCCAAAGTGCTTTGGCCCGTAGCAGAGCCGATTGGTTATATGGCATTAATTTAACCCGGGCTTACACCTTACATGGCCAGAAACAGGGTTATCAGGGCGTGTTGTCTGTCGGCCGGGTGCAAACTCCGGTATTGGGTTTAGTAGTGCAACGTGACTTGCAGATAGAGAACTTTGTCAGCCGCGATTTTTATCAGGTGAAGGCGCATTTGACAGGAGCCGACAGGCCTTTTACTGCCATCTGGCAACCCAGTGAAGCCTGCGCTCCTTATCAGGATGAAGAAGGCCGGGTACTGAATCGCGAACTGGCTGAACTGGTGCAACGCAAAACCAGCCATCAAGCTGCTGTCGTTGAGCAAGTGCAACAGTTGCCGAAAAAGCAGTACGCGCCTTTGCCTTTTAGTTTGTCAGCTTTGCAGATTGAAGCGGCAAAACTCTATGGCATGACAGCACAACAAGTGCTGGATACCTGTCAGCAATTGTATGAACGTCACCAACTTATTACTTATCCGCGTTCGGATTGCCGGCATTTGCCTGATCAGCAATTTGGTCAGTCTGCTGCTGTCTGCCGCGCTATAGTGGCCAACAGTCCGGAGCTTTCAGAGATGCAACAGCAGGCCAGTATGAGCTTGCGCAGCAAAGCCTGGGATGACAGCAAAATTACTGCTCACCACGCTATTATTCCGACTGATAAAGCGCTGAAATCGGCCAGCCTGAATAGCTTTGAAGCCAAATTGTATTGGCTGATAGCACGGCAGTTTTTATGGCAGTTTTTCCCGCCTTTTTGTTACCTGGAGCAGCAGGCGCTGATTAAAATTGCCGGAGGTTTATTTAAAGCTCAAGCCAGGCTGGTGCAGTCTCAGGGCTGGAAGGCTTTTTATAAAGCCAGTCAGAAAGAGGAGCAAGACGAGGATGCTGAAGAACAACAAAGCTTACCGCCTCTAACCAAAGGCCAGCAGTTGCAGTCGGGTCAGTCAGAATTGCTGTCGAAGCAAACCCAACCACCAGCTTATTTTACCGATGCCACTTTATTAGCGGCTATGACAGGGATCAACCGTTTTGTCACCGATCCGGAATTAAAACGCATCTTAAAAGAAACCGCGGGCTTAGGAACTGAAGCCACCAGGGCCGGTATTTTGGAGTTGTTATTCAGGCGTGCTTATTTGCAGCGTCAGGGCAAACAAATTCGGGCTACTGTGCTTGGGCGGATCTTTATTCAAAGTTTGCCTGCACGTATTACGGCACCGGATTTAACAGCTTTGTGGGAAGCGCAACTGGAACAAATTTGCCATCAACAACAGGACTATCCGCAGTTTATGGCGCAGTTGCAGCCTGAAATTATCAACCTGATCCAACAGGCAGGGGTGTCTGCTGAAATATCTAAAGCGACTGTTAAACAAAAACCTGCTTATAGAAATAAAAGACGGGCTGCTGCTTCCGGAAAGAGAGGCTCCGCAAAGTAAAGGTGTTGCATGGCGTTAACAGACTTACTTAGTTCGTTACTAATTGTAATGCCACTGGATTGCGACATCGTACTGAATTAAAGTCGGAGCACTTTTCTTCAGAGAGACTAACAATGTTTAAAAAATCTGTACTGATGGCTGGTTTCGTGGCCTCTTTAGCTGTAAGCAACAATGCCGCTGCCACTATTGTTTTAGTAGAAACCAATATGGGTGATTTTGAAATTAACCTGTTTGATCAAACTACACCAAAAACTGTGACTAATTTTCTGACTTACGTCAAAGATGGCACTTTTAACAATTCTGTGTTCCACAGGTCAATAAAAGATTTTATTATTCAGGGTGGTGGGCAACGTTACACTGGCAATAATGCAGCGCCTTTTACTGAGATTTCACCACGAAGCCCGGTAGATAACGAGCCAAAGCTGTCGAATGTACGTGGTACTGTGGCAATGGCAAAAAAGAATGATAATGCCAACAGCGCAACCACTCATTGGTATGTGAATACCAAAGACAACTCCAGCAATCTGGACAAAAACAATAGCGGATATACTGTGTTTGGTGTAGTGACTGGCACAGGTATGTCGATTGTTGACAGTATTAATAATCTGTATGTTCCGGGAGGTGCTTTTCGGGAAGCCCCACTGCGTAATTACAGTGCTACAGATCTGGCAAACAAAGTTCCTGTCACAGCTGCCAATATAGTAACGATTGAACGTATTACCATCATTAACGACAGCCCAACTACAGCAGCTAACCTCAATCCGAAACCAAATACTTTAGCTGGTCAGAATGCTGATAGCGGCTCAGGTGGTGGTGGTTCAATGGGATCTGCTTTATTACTGGCTTTAGCTGGTTTGGCTGGCTGGCGCCGTCGTAAGGTTTAATCTGAATAGGTTGGGAATTCTGTTGGATTAAAGACGGGCGCGGATAAACCGTGCCCCTACAGTTCCGTCGAATCAGGCTGGCTGTTGTCGTAAGTGACTGGTTAATAACTCACCTGCCTGTTGAATATGCTGCTGTAGTAAGGCTACGGCGGCATCTAATTCTTGATTCCGCAATAATTCCAGCAATTGCCAATGTTCCATATGACTGGTATCGGCGTAGTTCAGACTGATTTCCTGAAAACCTAAGTACCGCTCCACTTGCTGATGCAGGCTATGTAGCAGCCGTAATAAATGTGGGCACTGGCTGGCCTGATACAACATCAGATGAAACTGCCAGTTGAGTGCGCCCCTGTCGGCGGCAGACAAATTCTGATCTTGCTCAATTCGATGCAATAAATCTTCAGCCTGGCCAAGCAGAGCAAAAGTTAACTGTGGAAAAGCCCGCCGTAGCGCCATAGGCTCCAGCTGCAAGCGGATTTGATACAACTCTTCGGCTTCTATTGCTGTTAAAGGTGGCACCATTAAACTGGCTTTACCAGCCATCACCAGTAAAGCTTCAGCTTTGAGTTGCTGCAACGCATCCCGTACCGGAATACGGCTGACCTGATAATACTCCGATAACTTTTGCTGATTCAGCACTGAACCTGCAGGCCAGATACCCTGACGAATATCTTGCTTTAACTGCTGATATAAACTGGCTTTGGTCATATTAAACCGCCTTTTTCACTGGCAGTTTTAACACTAGCATGCACACCAATCCAGCTACTAAACCCCAAAAAGCTGAGGCTATACCAAAAAAGCTGACGCCAGATACAGTCACCAGCAAAGTCACTATTGCAGCTTCCCGGTGAGGTCCTGCTTGTGTGGTCAGGGCTAAATTAGTGCCTATAGTGCCAAGCAAAGCTAAACCAGCCAAAGCAGTGACCAAAGTAGTTGGAAAGGCGGCAAATAAAGCCACAACAGCAGCTCCTGCCAAGCCAGTCAGTAAATAAAAAACACCTGCAGCCACACCAGCGCTGTATCTCTTGGCGGGATCTGCATGAGCTTCAGGGCTGGCACAAATAGCAGCAGTAATAGCAGCTAAATTAATAGAAAAAGCCCCAAGCGGTGCCAGCACTATAGTAGTAAGGGCGCTGGCATTGATCAGTGGCGATACTGGCAGGTTATAACCGCTACTTTTAAATACAGCTAACCCCGGGATGTTTTGGGAAGTTAAAGTGACAATAAAAAGTGGTAAACCTACCCCTAATAAAGCGCTGATGGACCACTCTGGCCAAATCCAGACCGGAGCTGGCCAGTCAAAATGCACTTGCGCCAGACTGAGCTGACCTTGCAGACTGGCATAAAGCACTGCCACCACTAACACCAATGGAATAGCGTAACGGGGTTGATACTGTTTACTGATCAGATAAGTAGCGCACATCAGTCCGACCAGCCATAAATCCTGCTGCAAAGAGGTGAATATCGATAAACCAAAGTTAAATAAAATACCGGCCAACATAGCTGACGCAATTTGTAGCGGAATTTTATTGCTGAGTTTCTCAAACCAACCCGTCAGACCAAGTAACAAGCTTAATGCTGCAGCGAAGATAAACACCCCTACGGCTTCGGCTAAACTCAGCCCTTGCAAACTGCTGACTAAAAGTGCGGCACCTGGAGTGGACCATGCCGTCAGCACGGGAGCTTTGAAATACAAGGACAAACCAATGCAGGTCAGACCCATGCCAAGGCCTAAGGCTAAAATCCAGGATGCCATCACAGCCTGATCAGCACCTGCAGCAGCTGCGGCCTGAAACACTATAGCCACTGAGCTGGCAAAGCCCACTAACACAGCCACAAAACCAGCAGCTATGGCTGATAAGCTAAAGTCGCGCAACATCGAATTTCACCTGAATTGATATTTTTGGATACATTAAATTAATTTGTATACAAATTTCAAGTGAAGAATAAAGGTATCAACGGGCAGGATGGTAAATTTCTGACTCCGTATGAAATTTCATTAGGCAATCACTGCAAATGCAGCTGCTTTGATCCGGCGCTTGCGCCAGCAGTTCAGTTGGAAACTGCTGCCGCATACACCAACATTGGTTTTGTTCAGCAGTACCAGCTTTGCATAAATTGGCTTGCTGGCATAAAGGGCATAGTTGCTCGGACATAAAAACTCTCTGTGTGTGCTGCCTTTTTACTATACCTCAGTGGCCCCAATCCGGCTTAAATCATTAAGTGTTGGTGAATGATTTTTGGTATGCTCATTGCCATTAAATCAGAGCTAAGGAGCTGCAGATGAGCCAGATTGGAACCCCAGGCGCTGCCAACGCCACAAAAGTGCTGTTGTTAGGTAGCGGTGAACTCGGTAAAGAAGTATGTATTGAACTCAAACGTTTAGGCTGCGAAGTGATAGCAGTCGACCGTTACGCTAATGCACCGGCTATGCAGGTTGCAGATCGTCGTTATGTAATTTCTATGCTGGACGGTGCGACTTTGCGCCAAATTGTGATCAAAGAAAAACCTGCGCTGATCGTGCCGGAGCTGGAAGCCATAGCGACCAGTACTCTGGTTGAACTGGAGCAACAAGGTTTTACTGTGATCCCAAGCGCTAAAGCAGCCAATTTAACCATGAACCGCGAAGGTATCCGGCGTTTAGCGGCTGAAGAGTTACAACTGCCAACTTCACCTTTCCGTTTTGCGGATGATAAAACCAGCTACTTAGCAGCAGTGGCCCATATTGGTTACCCTTGTGTTGTGAAACCTATTATGTCGTCTTCGGGCAAAGGCCAGTCTGTACTGAAATCCGATGCCGATTTGGAAAGCGCCTGGGCTTACGCACAGGAAGGTGGCCGTGCTGGTAAAGGCCGGGTTATCGTCGAAGGTTTTATCGACTTTGACTATGAAATCACGCTGCTGACAGTGCGCTCTATTTCCGGCACTCAGTACTGTGAACCTGTTGGCCATCGGCAGGAAAAAGGTGATTACCGTGAGTCATGGCAACCTCAGGCTATGTCGGCTATCGCTTTGGAAAAAGCTCAACGTTATGCAGCCTTAGTCACTGAAGCTTTAGGTGGTTTTGGTTTATTTGGCGTGGAGTTGTTTGTCAAAGGCGACGATGTCTGGTTTAGTGAAGTTTCGCCAAGGCCACACGACACCGGCATGGTGACCATGATTTCACAGAACTACTCTGAATTTGCGCTGCATGCCCGCGCAATTTTAGGTTTGCCTATTCCGGTGATCCGCCAGTACGGCCCGGCAGCTTCAGCTGTATTACTGGTTCCGGGAAACTCGGAGCAAATTGGTTATGGCAACCTGGCCCAGGCTTTAATGCAACCAGACACAGACCTGCGCCTGTTTGGCAAACCAGAAGTGCAAGGCGAACGCCGCATGGGTGTGGCTTTAGCTTTAGGCGACAACGTTGATCAGGCCAAACAAAAAGCACTGGATGTAATAGCCAAAATTAAAGTGGATCTGTTGTAAATTGGTTTAATTAAGCAAACAGGGGCCTGCTGGCCTCTGGTTTGCTTATCCTCCTGGTTCGCTGCTTTTACTCCCCTTTACATCTCAATAAAGCTCAAATTAAATTTCTTTATTCGTCATGCAATTAAAACGAATTCCTGATTTGTATCTGGCAGAAGCTTGTTATTTTTAATTGTTAAATTATATTTAATTTAAAGTTAATTTAAATATTGCTGGTAGTTTTTAGGGGCGCATTGAATCAGCGCTTGCGGTCTTTTAAGTCCTTTGCTGTAGGACATCTGGTGGTAGCGCAGATAGGGAGCCAAAACAAATTAGTTTTGGTCTGTCAGAAGCCTGAAAACAGGCTTTACTTAACTCAAGGAGAAATACCATGAAAGAGTTAACTGCGAAACAAGTGGAAGAAGTAAGTGGAGGGATTGGTCAAGTGCTTGCTGGAATTGGCTATGGTATGTTGGGTAGCTACCTTTACGACAGCATAGGGGGTTATGCAGGGGTTAATGGTGCGCTTCATAATGCATTGCGTGTGGGTGCAAGTTATTCTCAAAGTATTGTGAGCAGAGGTTCTCGGTCCGGAAGAGCACGAGGTGCGTTAGCTCCGTAGCAGTTATGTTTTCAAAAGGCATCAGTAAGTGACTGATGCCTTTATAGTTATACTTGGCAGGATGGAATAAAGGTAAAATGGTTAAAATATCATTTTTTGTGGTGATAGCTCTTAGTGGGTTGTTTTTGCAATGGCTTGTAGAATCATCTCGAAGCACTGATATGAATTTACTCTTATCATCTGGGCCCAATTTTATATCTACAGCTTTTTTGGGGACATTATTTTCGTTATGGTTTTATAAGGGGACTTACCTCGCAAGCAGCTGCTTTTCCGTAGGGATTATTCTTTATGAGATTCTACAACTCATCCTTCCAGGAAGGACCTTTGATGTGGTCGACATATTAGCTTCAGTGCTCGGTATGCTGGTGTCTTGTTCTATTTTGTTTTTTTACAAGTGGGTTAGCAGTCCATAAAGCCTAAGTTTAACTTTCATACGAGTATAAGGCGATATGACGCTTATGTCGTTGAGTATATTGGTTTTGTTGATGAGTGCAATTTGGGCTGTACTTTTCGGCTATGTAGAGTTTTTTGTCATATTACTAATATTTATTTTGCCGTTAAATCTAATGTATGGCAGCCGTAGTTTAAAGGAGATTCATCAGGATAAGAACACCTACAGAGGCTGGCGGTCGATGATTTATCCCCCTCTGATCTTTAGTGTACTGATGCTCACTGATTCGTTTTGGCTGAATGGTTTTTCAAGACTGTTTACTTAAACGGAGCATGCATATGCTTGAGGTTAAATGTCCGCACTGTAAGAAAAACATTAGCCTTATGCAGAGGAAAGGGCTGGTCTTTCTGTCATTTATTACTTGTATTTATTGTCACAAAAAGGTCCAGTCGAACAAGCTATTCAGAGATATTAATTCGGGCTCATTAGGCATATCTATTTATTTTGTTGGGGAGTCTTTTTTTCCTGACGTTTCTAAAATGCTCGTTTTGTGTATGGGATTAACTTTTATTGTTTGTTTTCAGGGGATTTTGGATATCTTCTTCACTCTTGAATCCGCTGAAGATGACTTCGATTTCTGATCTAAAAAGCCTGAGGTGCAGCAACCAATGCGTATGTTTAACTTAAGTATCAACATGCCAGAAAATCACTGTCCTCACTGTACAACTAAGGTGAGTCGTCAGGTGCGTAAACTCTTACTGCTGCATGGTGAAGCCCGTTGTCCATGGTGTGGTTATATGCTGGTTCCCAGAATTACCTCGTTGTTAGCTTTAAAAATTGGGGTGGGTATGTTGTTGGGAGCTGCGGTAAATTTTCCTTTAAAATACTTTTTTAGTGAAGTCCCCCACTTTCTGATTCTGCTGGCGACAATTTTTGCTGTATATGTTGGTTTCCGGCTTTGTGATTGCTTTGCTGATTTACGGGCTTTTGATGTTTGAACACCGTTATTTCAGACAGATGTGAGCGCCTGAATTTTGTATGACGAGCCTGAAGCAAACAGGGGCCAGTTGGCCCCTGTTACGTAACCACTTAGTTTAATAAGTGTTTTTCAAAGAAGTTGGTTTTTAAAGTCTGCAGATGTAGCGTTGTGCCGTCGCCTTCACTGATCGAATGACTGCGGTTTGGGTAGGCCATAAATTCAAACTGCTTGTCCTGTTTTACCAGTTCATTCACCAGCTTTTCTGTACCCTGATAATGCACATTGTCATCACCTGTGCCATGCACCAGCAATAACTTGCCGGTCAGGCCTTTGACAAAATTGATTGGCGAGCTGTTGTCGTAGCTTTTTGGATCCGTGTTGGGGTTGCCTGAATACCGTTCCTGATAGATGGTATCGTACAAGCGAATATCTGCCACAGGTGCAAAAGCTGCTCCCACCTTAAATTTGTCACCATGACGGAATAACAAATTCAGCGTTGAACTGCCGCCACCTGAATGGCCCCAGACGCCAACCCGTTCTGTATCCAGCACAGGCCAGCGTTTAGCCATTGCATCCAGCGCATCAACCTGATCGCGCACTGTCAGAGTCCCTAACTGTTTATAAATAGATTTGCGCCAGTCGCGACCTTTAGGAGCCCGGGCACCTCTGTTGTCGACAGAGGCCATAATAAAGCCTTTTTGCGCCATCATACTGGCCCAAAGGTAGTTATTGCCGCCCCAGACATCCTGTACTGTGGTGCCCCAGGGTTCACCGTAAACGTAAAATATAACAGGGTACTTTTTAGAGGAGTCCATGTCTGGTGGGAACATCACCCAACCATCCAGTATCACGCCGTCGCGGGCTGGTACCTGGAAAAACTCATGGCTGGGCAAGTTTTCTTTCGCCAGTTTTGCTTTCAGTTCGGCATTGCTGGTCAGAGCTTTTACTGTTTTATGGCCATCGACCTGAATAATCTGGCTGACAGGCGGTTGATTAAAGCTGCTGTAGCTATGCATTGCCCTGCTGCCGTCTTTGGCTATGTAGTATTTATTCTGTCCTGCATACTGCTCTGGAGTCACCCGAACAACAGGGCTGCTGCCATCTAAACTGCCTTTAAATAAAAAGCGCTGCTCGGCATGCTCAGGTGAGGCGATAAAATAAAAGCTGTTGCTGGCTTCATTTTGAGTCAACAGCTCTACCACGTCATAATTTCCCGGCGTTAAATTGACTATGCTTTTGCCATCACGTGAAACCCGGAATAAATGACGCCAGCCATCACGTTCACTGTGCCATAAAAAATGACTGCCATCTTTTTCCCATTCTGTCTCGTAATACCATTCTAAAAAGGCGTCATCTTTTTCTGTCAGCACTGTGGTCAGGCTTTGGCTATTCCAGTGGAATAACTGCAGCTTATTGCTGTTTTGTGGCCGGTTTACGTCCTGGATCAGTACTGCATCGCTGGTTCCTGCCCAACTGATCCGCGGAATATACCTGTCTCTGTTATCGCCAGGTAATTTGGCCCAGCGGGTTTGTTTATCTTTGGTATTCACCACACCCACACGCACCGCAGAGTTTTTCTCGCCGGCTTTAGGGTAAGGGAATTGAGTGATTTGCGGATACAGGCTGTCGGTATTATTCAGCATAGTGAAATAGCTGACGCCGCTGGTATCCAGTTGCCAGTAAGCAATATTCTGGCTGTCCGGGCTCCAGCGAAAGCCGTCCGCTATGCTGAATTCTTCCTCATACACCCAGTCAAAGTTACCATTGACGATAGTGGCGCTGCCGTCGCTTGTTAAGGCTGTGATCCCAGAGTTACCCAGAGATTCCATATAAATATTGTTGTCTTTGACATAAGCAACCCGCTGGCTGTCTGGCGAAAACTTAGCAAACATCAACTTTTTCGCTTCAGGTTTTTCGCCGCCGAGTTGGTACAACTGATCGGTTTTTAAATTCAGCACCCAAAAATCGCCCCGGCTTCTGGAGCGCCATACTTTCTGGCCATTACTGAACAGCAATAACCACTGGCCATTATCAGACCATTGATAGTCTTCAATACTCAGTGCTTCTTTAGCACCTTTAGGGGTCAGTTGCTCCAGCGAAACCAGTACTTTTCTACCAGAGCCATCCGGCTGATAAAACACAATATCGTTGCCTTTCACACCATGCTCTTCGTCGCTGACGACGGCCTTTTTGGTTTTATCTCTTGGCTCAAGCACAGTGTAGCCACTGCCATTATCCAGCCAGCGGAAGTAAGGAGCAGTTTCAGCTTTAAACTCTTTGTCCTGATAAATACGCTTTAACGTCAGTGGAGCTTTGTCGCTGACAGGTGCAGTGGTGGACACGCAACTGACAAGGCTCAGCACGCTAAACGCAGCAAAAAAAACGCTTTTGTTTATGTTCATATTATTTTTCTTTGATAGTGGGTTTTAGGGTGGATATCAGTACAACTGATGGAGTTTGTATAACACATCCAAAACTATCGGGCGGATGAATGAGTTAAATCCGCTTTTTGCTCAGATATTCAGCGGATTGTGCCTGCAGCTTATTTTCCAATAATAGCAGTATGGAGCAAGGATCAAGGCGGATAATCCTGCGTCCCTCTTGCCGTCGGAATAATGCCGATGATTAGTTTTTAAACTCTTCCAGCTTTGGATATTGTTTTAATACATCACAGGACCTTTGCATGGCGTCACCAAATAACGCTGGATGAAAGTCGCCGTTCTGACAGTAATCGTGGCGAAACTGCAGCAGACTATCTATATCCTGAGCGGCTTTTGCCAGGGCTTCCTGCTGCCCTGTGCCGTAATCCTGACCTATAGCGTAAAAAGCCTTCTGAATTTTACGGGTGACTACTGAATCCGATTGCGCGCCCGGCAATGAAATATGTTCGGCTAACCAGTTCAGAATGGGTTCTGAGTAGGGCAATATTCTTGGGTGATCATAAAAAGTCAGGGTGCTGACAACCAGCAAGCAAAGCAGTAAAAAATTGCGCATAACCCTTACTCCATATCAACTGGTATCAATGAAATACCTGAAGCCATTGCTCCGGTTTATTTGGTTATAACACAGCGATAGCACCATGCCACTGTCAATCTCACTACCAAAGTACTTTTTACTGTCAACAAGGTTGACAGAGATAAACTGGAGCTAATATTAAAACTCAATACGGATCATAGTGTTATATACTATGGGTCTTTGGTTCGATTATTGCAGTAGCAAATCAGGTCATAACATAAAGCAGTAAAGGATAAGCCGTCACCACCTTGTCTTCATTCTGTTCACAACACCAGAAGCAGACTGGTGCTGTGGTCAGGTTTTCAGCAGAACAAGGCTGGGTTTGTCCTGTATCAACAAGCTGCACTAAACAGCCTGCTACACTCTGTCTGGGGTCGTAGTGGTGGGTGAGGAAAAGGCGTGGATAACAGAATAGATATTAAAAATATTCCGGTTGAGGTGCACAAACCAGACCCGGACAAAAAAGCCAAATACAACCCAAGGGATCGCATTTACATTCGTGCGGTGAAGGGCTTGCATCAAACATTAAGACGTAATATCGGCTTTGTGTTTATGGCGGCCTTTATGTTGCTGCCCTGGCTGCAATTTAATGGTCAGCAGGCCATTTTGCTCGATATCGTTGAGCAGAAATTTTATATCTTCGGTATGACCTTATGGCCGCAGGATTTTACTATTCTGGCCTGGATTTTTGTCATTGGTGCTTTTGCGTTGTTTTTTGTCACTACCTTTTATGGTCGGGTCTGGTGTGGTTATTTATGCCCCCAAACCGTCTGGACCTTTATTTTTATGTGGTTTGAAGAGAAATTCCAGGGCACCCGCAATCAGCGCATGAAGCTGGATCAGGAACCCTGGACCTTCAGCAAAGTGCTGAAAAAAGGTCTGACTCATTTTAGCTGGTTGGCGTTTTCTGTCCTTACAGCACTGATTTTTGTTGGCTACTTTACCCCTGTTGACCAGCTGTTTATCCAATTCTTTACACTGGAAGCCAGCTTCTGGGCTGCGGTTTCGGTCTGGTTTTTTGCCTTCTGTACATATGGTAATGCCGGCTGGATGCGCGAAATTATGTGTACTCACATTTGCCCTTACGCTCGTTTTCAGTCGGCGATGTTTGATAAAGACACTTTTACTGTCACTTACGATGCCAAACGTGGTGAAAACCGTGGTCCACGCGCCCGTAAAGACACTGAATACAAAGCTAAAGGTTTAGGCGATTGTATCGACTGTAATTTATGTGTGCATGTTTGCCCTACCGGCATCGACATCCGTAACGGTCTGCAGTATGAGTGCATTAACTGTGGCGCCTGTATTGATGCTTGTGACGATACGATGGATAAAATGGGCTACGCCAAAGGCTTAATCAGCTACACCACAGAACATAGTCTGGAAGGCAAAACTACCAAAGTAGTGCGTGGCAAGTTAGTCGGCTACTTTATGGTGTTAGTCGCTGTGTGTGCGGCCTTTGGCTGGACCTTAGTGGTGCGTAAACCCGTGGTGATGGACATAGTTCGCGACCGTGGCTCTTTGTTCCGTGAAACCGACGAAGGTTTAATTGAAAACACCTACACCTTAAAAGTCATCAACAAGTCGCAGCTGGAGCAAACCTATCAATTGTCGGTAGAAGGTTTGGATCAAGCACAGTGGTTAGGTGAGAAAGAACTGACCATCAAAGGCGGCGAAACAGCCAACCTGCCAATCAGCTTGTCGCTGGACCCTGTTGATGCGAAAAAATCCGTACTGGAAATTGAGTTTGTGCTGCAAGACAGTGATGAGCCGGATATCCGCTTAACTCAGGGCAGTAAGTTCTTTTCATCACGCTAAGCTGTTAAAAGCGTTAGACTAGACTACCCATAAATTGGGGTCAGATCACATTGTTAACTGTTAACAATGTGATCTGACCCCATTTTTATAGCTGCTACGGAATGTTATGAGCACTTTTGATTTCTCTACCCTAAGTCCGGATTTAATGCTGGACGCCTTGTTTCATTATGGCTTTGATGTCAGCTCTGGTTTATTACAACTAAACAGCTTCGAAAACAGAGTCTGTCAGTTTAGGGATGATGATCGCAAAAGCTGGGTGGTGAAGTTTTACCGGCCAGAGCGCTGGAGCCTGGATCAACTGAACGAAGAGCATCAGTTTGTCGCTGAGCTTGCCGAAATTGAAGTGCCAGTGGCTGAAGCTGTGGCACGTGATGGCCAGCAGGTGTTGTCTTATGGCGGCTTTTATTTATCTGTGTTTCCAAGCCGTGGTGGTCGCACTTTAGAGCCGGATAACGATGAGCAAATGCTGCAACTGGGGCGTTTTTTAGGCATGGTGCATCAGGTGGGCGCTGCCCGGCCTTTTATCCATAGACCCACCATCAACCACCAGACTTTTTTACTCGATAGTCAGCAAAGCTTGTTGCAGTCCGGCCTTATTCCGCCTTCATTGGAAAAAGATTATCAGGCGATGATGCAACAATTGTGCGACAAGGTCGGTCCTTTGTATAAGCCGGAAAAAATCAGGCGGGTGCATGGCGATTGCCATATCGGCAATTTGCTGTGGCACGATGACAGACCTTTGTTGCTGGACTTTGACGACAGCCGCAATGGCCCTGCAGTGCAGGACCTGTGGTTATTGCTAAACGGCGACCGGGTAGAGCAAACCTACCAGTTGTCGTTATTGCTGGAAGAGTATGAACAGTACTGCGATTTTGACCATAAAGAGCTGCGTTTAATAGAACCCTTACGTGCGATGCGTATCTTGTCTTATATGGCCTGGATAGCAAAAAGGTGGAGCGATCCGGCTTTCCCTAAGAACTTTCCATGGTTCAGTACAGACCAATACTGGCAGCAACAATTGCGGGCACTGGATGAACAGCTGAAATTCTGTGACCAGAGCCCACTTTCTCTGATGCCTCAGTGGTAAGTTTTTGTTAGAGTAGTGGCAGTTTTATTCCAAGGAACATTCGAATAATGAAAAAGTTAACAGCGTTGTTAGTCGGGGCTTTGTTATTACCTGTGGCAGTTTTTGCAGCCCAGTTTGAAGAAGGTAAACACTACGAAGTGATTTCAGAGCAGGCGACAGCTAAACCTGAAATCAAAGAGTTTTTCTCTTTTTATTGCCCTGCATGTTTTGCATATGAGCCTAAAGTGCAGGCGTTAGCTAAACAGCTGCCAGCTGGTACTGAGTTAAAAAAAGTGCATGTCGACTTTTTACAACATGCTTCACCAGAAATACAGGTGACTTTAGCCAAAGCTTATCTGGTGGCAAAAAATCTGGGTAAAGGCGATCAGGTTGCAAGTGCATTTTTTAACCATGTGCATATAGAGCGTAAAAGCTTCGCCAATGATGAAGATATTAAAGCTGTTGTTGTGGCTACTGGTGTAGATGCTGAGACTTACGATAAAGCCATCAAAAGCTTTACTGTGGTTGGCGGTGCTAAACAAATGAAAAAAGAACAGGATGCTTTATCTGGTCGTCGTGTATTAACCAGCGTGCCAACCTTTATAATCAACGGTAAATACAAAATTCTGAGTCAAGGCCTGAGCCGTGAAAATCAGGATGAAGAATTTACGCAGTTAGTGAATTTTTTACTGACTCAATCTTAATTAGAAGGCGTTTCTTATGTTAAAAAAATTACTGGCTGCTTTGGTGTTTGCTCCTGTAATGGCTTTTGCTTCTGCGGCTGCACCTGTGCAGTTTCAGGAAGGTGTGCATTACGACGTGATCGCAGAAAAAGCGACGGATAAAGCTGAAGTGCTGGAGTTTTTCTCGTTTTATTGTGGCCACTGCAAAGCCTTTGAACCCTTTGCACAAAACCTGAATAAAAACCTGCCAAAAGGCGTTAGCCTGACTAAATATCATGTCGATTTTTTACGGGCGGCCTCGCCTGAATTACAGCAGTCTTTAGCCAAAGCTTATGTGATTGCAAAAAATGCAGGTCAGGGCGACCGGATTGCTAATGCAATTTTTGATTACCTGCATAATCAGCGCGCTAGCTTCAGTTCAGAACAGGATATCCGCAGTTTATTGGTGGTGAATGATATTCCAGCCATGTTAGTGGACTCTGGTATGGTGAACCCTGCGGTGAATGCAGAAGTGGCGGCGATGAAAAAAAGCCAGGATCATTACTCAGAAGCCAAAGTATTACGTGGTGTGCCAACCTTACTGGTCAACGGCAAATACCTGGTGAAGTTTTCTGGTTTAAGTCAGGAAAATTTCCAGCAAGATTTAGACGCTGTTGTGGCTTACTTACTGGCGAAAAAAGACTAAACAGCCTTTTATTGCTTCTTCTATAAAAAGACCGGCGCTGTGAAAACAAGCCGGTTTTTTTATTTTTACAGTTCCAACCAATATTGTTGCGAACTATTCGCAATTGAAATAATCTAGATGACATCGATTCTCAATTGGGTAAGTCCTATGGAACAATGGCAGCAGATCATCGCTCAAGGTAACAGAGCTTTTACTGAACGGCATTTAACGGCAGCAGCCAGTTTTTATCGTCAGGCTATTTCTGATGTCTGGCCTATCTGGTATCACTGTGCTTTTGTCAGTTGTCCCCCTGAGTTGAGTCGTGAAGAAGCGTCGTTACCCACTTTTTGTTTATCTATTTCCATTCAGAATCTGGCTGAAACTTATGCACAGCAGCAACGCTGGCGCCGTTGCCAAACCACTTTACGGCATGGTTTAAACTGGTTTGAACAAATGCTGCAGCGTTTGGATGGTGATCATCCGGCCAGTATTGCGGTGTTGCAGGAATCGGCCAAACTCAGAGCTGAGTATCAGGCGGTGTGCAAAAGATACCGGCAGTGGCAGTTAGCTCGTTTACCAGCCAGCCGCCAGTATTTACATTAAAAAGCCCGACTTGTGTTGAGCCGGGCCTGATGCTGCTGGTGCTGTTAACGGCCTAAGGCTTTAGCCACACCAGCGCCATAAGCTGGATCGGCTTTAGTGCAGTTGGTTATATGCCTGTCCTGAATATCTCTGGATACGCCCGCCAGATTAGCTGCGGTATTAGCAAACAACACTTGTTGTTGCGCCGCTGTCATCAGCCGGAATAAATCACCAGGTTGCTCGTAGTGATCGTCATCCACATAATGATCATAGCGGTCTGCATCGCCTGTCATCGCCAAAGCAGGCTCGGCGTATTCAGGTCTGTTGTCCCACACTCCTTTTGAATTCGGCTGATAGCTGATAGTGCCACCTAAATTACCGTCGGTACGCATTTGGCCATCTCTGTGGTAACTATGGAAAGGACAACGTGGGGCATTGACTGGTATATGATTAAAATTGACGCCTAAACGATAACGCTGGGCGTCACCATAAGAAAATAACCGCGCTTGCAGCATACGATCCGGTGAGAAACTAACGCCTGGCACTACATTGGCCGGTGAAAACGCCGCTTGTTCCACTTCGGCAAAATGATTTTCCGGGTTTTTATTCAGCTCCATCACACCCACTTCATGCAGCGGATAGTCTTTGTGAGGCCAGACTTTGGTTAAATCAAAAGGATTATGTTTATGTGTGGCTGCTTGCTGCTCTGTCATGATCTGCACCTTTAAGGTCCAGCGCGGATAATCACCGGCTTCTATGCAGTCGTACAAATCACGTAAATGGCTTTCTCTGTCTTTGCCTATCACCAGCTCAGATTCTTCAGCACTCAAGTTTTTAATGCCTTGTTCTGAACGGAAGTGAAATTTCACCCAATATCTTTCATTGGCGGCGTTAATAAAGCTAAAGGTATGGCTGCCAAAACCATGCATATGGCGATAAGTTGCCGGAATACCTCTGTCACTCATCACTATAGTGACCTGATGCAAAGCCTCTGGTAATAAAGTCCAGAAATCCCAGTTGTTTTCAGCGCTGCGTAAGCCTGTGCGTGGATCCCGTTTTACTGCGTGGTTTAAATCGGGGAAACGCATTGGGTCCCGAAAGAAAAACACAGGTGTATTGTTGCCGACAATATCCCAGTTGCCTTCTTCGGTATAAAACTTCACAGCAAAACCGCGAATATCCCGCTCGGCATCAGCTGCGCCACGTTCGCCAGCCACAGTGGAGAAACGCAAAAACAACTCAGTCTTTTTACCTATTTGAGAAAATATCTTAGCTCTGGTGTAACGACTAATGTCGTGAGTGACAGTAAAGGTGCCGTAAGCACCAGCGCCTTTGGCATGCATGCGTCGCTCAGGTATCACTTCGCGATCGAAATGGGCCAGCTTTTCTAAAAGCCATATATCCTGTAGTAAGGCCGGGCCGCGAGGGCCTGCAGTCATGGTATTGGTGTTGTCCGGAACGGGGGCACCTGTGGCGTTGGTTAAAGGGGGTACCTTACTCATCTGAAATTCTCCGTGTCTGCAAAACAAATAAAACGCTGTGGGTGAGGGTTGTCTCTGGCGATGCCAGACTGCAGACTTGTAAAACTATAGTCAGATTTTATAAAGCAGGCGAAAGTTGTTCAGGACAAAATGAGTGGTCTTAAAGCAGTTGCCATTTGCCTTGTTGCAGTTGCAGGCTCTGAAGCTTTTGTTCTTCTTCACCGTTGTGGTAGTGCAGCCGGATAAATTCCACGGTATCCGGACTCACCCAACGCACATCCAACGGGTTCCAGGGCTGGATTCTGTTGTCGTCACCGCTGAGCACCATTTCAGTATAAAGTTTGTTATTACGAATACGGTAAATCACCACCAGATTGGCATTTTCTTTGTCTGAATGGGCTTCGGAATACACCAGTAAACGTTTATTGTCCGGAGATAACAGCGGAAAGCCGTTGATTTGGGTTTGTAAGCCCGTTTGAGTGTTGATCAGATAAACGCTGCGGCCGCGGTATTCAAATACCCAGACTACAGCCAAATGTGCTGATGATAGGTACGATACCAAATAAGGTTGGGTATCTTCTTCGGTTTTTTCTTTAAAGATAGGAAAAGCTAAAGCGCCGGCTTGGGTTTGCAGATGTAAAAAATTACTATTGCGTTGCACCTTAAAAGGCACTTTGGGCAGCAAATCCTCTTCTAGTTCTTGCGCGCAAGGCCGTTCAAGCTCAACTTCAAACTCACATGCTACTGCAGTCATCGCAATAGAACTGAAAAACTGGAACGACAATACTGCTTTTTGCAGTAAGCTGATGCTGGACATCAGAAGTTTTCCTCGGTTGAATAGGATCTTCGATTAGTAATGTGGCTTAGTTTAGGTAAATTTGCACCGCAGTCATCACTATTTCATTTGAAAATGCTAAAAACTAAGATGAATAGGCAGAACAGGTAGCCATCAGGGAGCGGCTTTATGACACAGCAACAACAAAAAACAGTTTTGATCACAGGCTCAAACCGGGGTATAGGCTTTGCTATAGCCAAAAGCCTGGCGCAACGAGGTGGTTTTCAACTGTTGTTGGCCGCCCGTTCTCAAAAAGATGCTGAAGAAGCCACGACTCTGTTAGGCACTGGTATAGCAGTTCGTATGGATTTAACCGACCCTTTGCTACTAGAGCAAAAGGCTCTGCAAATTGAACGTCAGTATGGCCCTGTCGATGTGTTAATTAATAACGCTGCCATGCTGCATTCCACTGATGTTCAGCACACCAATGCTGAGGATTTAATGCTGAGCTTGTCGGTCAATACGGTGGCGCCTTTTATGCTCTGCAAGGTGTTTGGTCAGCTGATGAAACAACGGGGTTATGGTCGTATCGTTAATGTTTCATCCAGTTGGGGCAGTTTTTCGGAGGGGCTGGAAGGTCCGGCTTGTTATGCCATTAGCAAGGCTGCGCTAAACGCTGTCACTGTCAGTTGTGCCCGTGAATTAATGCCGGAAGTGAAAGTAAACGCAGCCTGTCCTGGTTGGGTACGTACCCGTATGGGTGGAGAAGCTGCTGATTTAAGTCCGGAGCAAGGTGCAGAAACACCAGTCTGGCTAGCCACATTGGCTGAAGATGGCCCGACCGGTGCGTTTTTCCGCAATAAAACTCA
>JAHIWM010000196.1 GCA_018815765.1 Gammaproteobacteria bacterium
CACGTACTACTTCGGTAATGCCCTGATCCAGATCGTCGACTACGACCACGAGCTGATAGGCAAATAAACCATCACGGCGTTTTAAAATATAATCTTCAGCAGCAAGAGCTACAGGAATATACACTTCACCTGCAAACTGGTCGCTAAACACTGTTGCTGTGGCCGGTGCTTTTAAGCGCCAGGCTAGCGAGCCTTCTGTTAGCTGTTTATCACGGCAAAAGCCATCATACCCTTGTGGCAAGCTCTGAATGCGGGATCTGTTGCAGTTGCAGGCATAGGTCAGTTGCAGGTGTTTTAACAGATCTAACACCTGTTGGTAACGCTCTAATCTGTGACTTTGCACCCAAACATCGCCATCCCATAACAATTGATAACGCTCTAAGGTACGTAAAATACCGTCAGCTGCACCAACTTGCATACGGGGACTGTCGATGTCTTCCATCCGCACCAGCCATTGGCCTTGTTGGGATTTGGCTTGCAGATAGCTGCCCACAGCAGCAATGAGGGATCCAAAATGCAAAGGGCCGGATGGCGATGGCGCAAACCGGCCCCTGTAAGCAGGAGGGACAACAGGCATCATTAACCGCCCAGTTGTTTTTCCTTGATTTCAGCCAGAGTTTTACAGTCGATACACATATCGGCCGTAGGACGGGCTTCTAAACGTTTGATACCAATTTCGATACCACAGGTGTCGCAGTAACCAAAGTCTTCGTCTTCGATTTTTTGCAGAGTTTTTTCAATCTTTTTCAGTAATTTACGTTCGCGATCCCGAGCACGTAATTCCAGACTGAACTCTTCTTCCTGAGCAGCACGATCCACTGGATCCGGGAAGTTTGCTGCTTCATCGGCCATATGGTTTTTGGTGCGATCCACTTCTTCACGTAACTGTTGACGCCATGCGTCCAGAATGCGGCGGAAATGGTCCAGCTGTTTTGGGTTCATGTATTCTTCGCCCTGCGCAGCCTGATAAGGCTCTACGCCGGCAAGGGCTAACAGACCCAAGGTTTTTACGGTTTTGCCTTCTGGCATGATCATCTCCTGTAAAACAGTGCCAAGCAAAAAGTTGGCGGCTAGTGATAGCAGAAAAATATGACAGCTGCAATCACTATTAAAAAAGCCGCCGAAGTATACAGAGCAGAACTGCCTGCGTCACCTTTTTTCCTGTAGTCCACAAATTTGGCTGGTTTAAAAAAACAACACTCTAAACCGCAAAAAGCCAGCTTGGGAAGCATTGTTCTTTACGGTCCCTGTTAACTTATTAAAAACAGAAGATATTTATCGCATTACTTTGTTAAAGTAATGCTCTTTTCGTGACGGAAAGGTGCTGATATGGCCATCGAATGGATTATTGCGTATTTACTGCTGGGTGCAGCTGTAGGTTTTTTTGCCGGATTATTAGGGGTTGGCGGCGGAGGTATTATGGTGCCTGTACTGACTGCTTTATTTTTAGCACAACAATTTCCTGCTGAATTATCTGTGCATATGGCGTTGGCCACTTCAATGGCGGCCATTATTGTCACATCTTTTTCCAGTATGCGCAGTCACCAGCGCCATGGCGCTATTTTATGGCCTGTGGTCTGGAAGTTAACACCGGCCATATTAATAGGCACTATAGCTGCTGCTTATCTGGCAGCTGCTTTATCTTCTTTGGCTTTGGCGATATTTTTCTGCTGCTTTATGAGTTATGTCGCGTTGCAGATGTTGTTGAATGTTAAACCTAAAGCCAGCCGGCAGTTACCTGGTCTACTGGGATTTAGCGGGGTTGGTTTGGTGATAGGGGCAGTATCAGCCCTGGTTGCTATAGGCGGTGGTTCGCTGACCGTGCCTTTTTTAACCTGGTGTAATGTCAAAATTCAGCAGGCTATAGGCACGTCTGCCGCAGTCGGCTTACCTATTGCAATCAGCGGTACCCTCGGCTATTTCCTCGCCGGTGCTTCTACAGATGTTGTGTTGCCGGAGTACAGCCTGGGTTATGTGTATTTACCCGCTATGCTGTTAATTGCTTCTGTCAGTTATTTTACTGCGCCGCTTGGTGCAACGTTAGCGCACCGTTTACCTGTGGCCACCTTAAAGAAAGTATTCGCCGCGTTGCTTATCGCATTAAGCGCGAAAATGTTACACAGCGTCTTAACCTCTTAAGTCGCTGTGATACACTCAGGCCCACAATTTATCCATTTCCTGCAGAGATAAAATTCATGTCAGAACAAATTCAAATTCGTTTAAGCAGCGCTGCTGCAGATGCCAAATGGGGCAAAAATGTAGTGCTGACACCAGACGCAGCAGGCTACCAGTTGCATGTCAAAGCTGCTGATTTACGTGCAGTGCAAAAAGCCGGTCGCCAGCTGGATGCTTTGGGTATTCAACAATTTCAACTGGCTGGTGACGGCTGGACTGTCGACAGTCAATGGGCTTTGTATCAGGGCTTTTGTACAGCTAAAAAACTAGGTGCTATAGGTTGGACAGGTACTGATGCTGAACAACAGCAATTACAGCAGTTACACCAAACCTTTAGCTGGGCCAAAGCCATTATCAACCAAACCCCTGAAGATTTAGCCCCTGCCACTTTGGCAGAACAAGCAGCTGCTTTTATTAAAACTGTAGCGCCAGCAGGCACTGTATCCACTGAGATTATTGCGGGTTCTGCATTGCTCGACAATGGCTGGGTAGGTATCCATGCGGTCGGTCGTGGCAGTGAGCGCGACCCTGCGATGTTAGTGCTGGATTACAACCCAACGGGCAAAACGGACGCACCTGTGTTTGCTGCTTTGGTCGGTAAAGGCATTACTTTTGATAGTGGTGGTTATTCGATTAAAGCCAGCGAAGGCATGGTGACTATGAAGTGTGATATGGGCGGTGCAGCCACCGTAACCGCCGCTTTAGCTTTGGCAATTTTGCAGGGCTTAAACAAAAGAGTGCAGCTGATTTTATGCTGTGCAGAAAACCTGATCTCAGGTGGTGCATTTAAATTGGGTGATATTCTGACCTATAAAAATGGTGTCACTGTTGAAATCGTCAATACCGATGCTGAAGGCCGTTTAGTGCTGGCTGATGGTCTGCAAAAAGCGGCTGAAGCTAAGCCAGAACTCATTATTGATGCCGCCACTTTAACAGGTGCTGCGATGAATGCCTTAGGTTCTGAATACAATGCAGTTTTTGCTTTGGATAAGGCCTTAGCACAACGTGTGTTGGGTTATGCCGAACAAGTGCAGGAAGGTGCCTGGCAATTACCGCTGGAAAAATGGCACCAGGGTCAATGCCCTTCACCTTATGCCGATACAGCCAACAGCCGTCCTGTTAAAGGCGGTGGTACAGGTGGTGCCAGTAATGCGGCAGGTTTTTTGAGCCGTTTTGTGCCTAACGATGGCAAAGGTTGGGTGCATTTAGATTTAGCTGCAGCTTTCCATAATTCAGCCAATGGCTTTTGGGCTGCCGGTGCAACAGGTATGGGTATTCGTTTAGTGGCTCAAACGCTGGCGCAGGAATAGTTTTCTGATATTTAGCTTCACCTTAAAAAGCAGCTAAGATAAGGCTGCTTTTTGTTTTTGCTTTAAGCGAGACTTGATTTGTTACCTGTTGCAGATATTTGCCCACAGCTGGTTCAGAGCCTGAAACAGCACAACAAAGTGATTTTATCTGCGCCGCCCGGTGCAGGTAAATCAACCTACCTGCCGCTGTTTTTGCTCAATAATGCCGATTTTTCCGGAAAAACTATCCTGTTGTTAGAGCCGAGGCGACTAGCTGCAAAAAGTATTGCCAGTTATCTGGCCAGTCAGTTGAACGAAGCTGTAGGGCAACAGGTCGGTTATCAAATTCGCCATGAAAAAAGTTACAGCGAAAACACGCGCTTGTTGATAGTGACTGAAGGCGTGTTGATCCGGAAAATTCAGCAGGATCCTGAACTTGCAGGTATAGACCTGATTATTTTTGACGAATTTCATGAACGTTCCTTACAAGCGGATTTAGCTTTGGCTTTGGCGCTGGAAGTACAGCAACTGAATAGCGATTTGCAATTGCTGATTATGTCGGCCACTTTGGATCAGCAAAAACTGGCATTAGCCTTGGAAGCGCCTGTGCTGAGCAGCGAAGGCCGCAGTTATCCGGTGGATATTTTGTATCAAGCGCCTACAGCCGAACCTGTCTGGTTACAAAGCGCCAGATTAAGCCTGCAAGCCAGCGTTAAACATCAGGGCAGTATCCTTACTTTTTTACCAGGCCAACGTGAGATTAATCAGGCCAGAGACTGGCTAGTGGAGCAAAACAGCGATAGCCAGTTAGATATTTATGCATTATCTGGCGCTTTAACTTTGGCTGAGCAGCAACAGGCTATAGCACCGAGCCCACAAGGGCGGCGCAAACTGGTACTGACCACCAATATTGCTGAAACCAGTTTGACCATCGAAGGTATTGAAGTAGTGGTCGATTCCGGTTTGTGTCGTCAGGCTGTGTATCATCCCAAACATGGCTTAACGAGGCTGGATACTGTTGCCATTAGTCAGGCCGCTGCTATTCAAAGAGCGGGACGGGCAGGGCGTTTATCGGCCGGTATTTGTTATCGCCTCGACAGTGTTGAGCTGTGGCAACGCCGTATTGCTTTTACCCCAGCTTCGATACTGCAATCCGATTTAACCTCGTTGCTGCTGGAGATTTCAGCCTGGGGCTGCTCTGCAGAGCAACTATTCTGGTTGGATCAACCGCCACAGGCCAACCTGAAATCGGCGGCCTGGGTGTTGTTGCAACTCAAAGCTATCACTAACAAAGGCCAGATCACTGACTTTGGGCGGCAGTTGTTAGCTACAGGAACAGAGCCACGACTGGCTGCTTTAGTGCTGCATGGCAAACAACTGGAACACCAAGGAGAGCAAGGCGCTGCCTGGTTGGCTGTAGTGTTGGCCACTCTGCTGGAAAACCCAAACCGCAGCCGTGAGCAGGATATTGATCAGTTGCTGCAGCAGCCGTTGTACGGTGCTTTATTACAACAGGCGAAGCAGTTAGCTCAGCAAAATCAGATTAAAGTCAGCACTTATTTGCCACAGCATTTAACAGCGACCTTATTAAGCCGGGCATTTCCGGACAGGATCGCGTTATTGCGAGGCAAAGGTTATCTGCTGACGAATAATGCTGGTGCTTTATTGTTCCCTGACAGCCCTCTGTCAGGCACGGAAGTGCTGGTGATCTGTGATTTGTATTTTGGTCACAGCACGCAAATCAGCCTGGCAGCGCGCTGGACTATGGCTGAACTGATGCAGGAGTGGCAGGCTGATTTGCAGAAGCAATCCTATTTTGGTTTTGATGCGCAGCAAGGACGATTTATTGCGGAGCAGCGTTTAATGCTTGGCAGTTGTGTGCTGGAACGCAAACCCTTGAATAGCAAACTGACAGAAGCTGAACAGCAGCAAGCCTGGCTGGACTGGCTGAAAGAACAAGGTTTGCAGGCTTTGCCCTGGACAGAGCAAGCGCTGCAGCTGCGTCATCGTCTGCAATTGATGCAGCGTTTTATGCCGGAACATCATTTGCCTAAAGTGGATGATGCAGGCTTGTGGGCTGATGCTGAAGTCTGGTTAGCACCAGCTTTGGGCAAGTTTACAAAGTTGAATGATTTGAATAAGTTAGACCTTTACACTTTATTGTGGCAACGTTTAACGTACAAAGAACAGCAACTACTTACTAGTTGCATGCCAGACAGTTGGCGTTCAGCTGTGGGATCTATGATCCCTGTTTATTACAGCGACGAAGGAGAAGCCATTTTGTCTATTCGAATACAGGAGATGTTTGGACAATTACAGACCCCTGTTGTGGCTAACGGACGTTTAGCCATGAAAATTCATTTATTGTCGCCAGCGCGTCGCCCTTTACAGGTGACTCAGGATTTGGCCAGTTTCTGGGCCAATAGTTATGCTGAAGTGAAAAAGGAAATGAAAGGCCGTTATCCAAAACACTATTGGCCAGAAAATCCTGCAGAGGCCATGCCGACTAATAAAACAAAAAAAGCTATGCAAAAATGACACAAAAACAAAGCCGTACCCCAAGAAAAAAACCAGCCGCCAAAAATGCCAAACGCCCACAATTTGCCAGACAAATGCTGTGGCTTGCATTGAAACTAGGATTAGTGCTGCTACTGACTTTATTTGTTTATCTGATTTATCTGGATAGCAAAATTACCACCTTGTTCTCCAGTCATAAATGGCAATTTCCGGCTCAGGTTTATGCCCGCAGTCTGGAATTGATTCCTGGCAAAAGCCTGACACAAAAGCAATTAGTCAGTGAACTGGATTTGTTGCAGTACAGGGCTGTTAATAAAATCAATGGCCCGGGTCAATACAGCCAGACTGGCGATAAAGTCGTGGTATTTCGCCGCGCTTTTCAGTTTGCTGATGGCTATGATCAGGAAGAAGCTTTTACTGTGTCCTTTGCCGGGCAAAGAGTACACAATGTCTATGATCATCAACTGAAAAAGTCGGTACAAAAAGCGCGGATTGAACCTCAACTGGTGCAACATCTGGTGTCATCCGAGCAGGAAGACAGAGAAATGGTGACTTTGGCGGATATGCCTGAGCATATTAAAGAAGCTTTACTGACGATAGAAGATCGGGATTTCTACCAGCACCATGGAGTGTCTGTCTGGTCTGTAGTTCGTGCTTTTTGGGCTAATCTGATGGCGGGACGCACAGTACAGGGCGGTTCTACTTTAACCCAGCAGTTGGCTAAAAATATGTACCTGACGTCGGATAAAACTATAGTCCGCAAAGTCAATGAAGCGCTGATTGCCTTAATTCTGGATTATCGTTACAGCAAAGATCAAATTCTTGAAGCCTACCTAAACGAAATTTTTATCGGCCAGTTCCATAACAATGCGGTGCATGGTTTTGCTTTAGGCAGTAAGTTTTATTTTGGTAAACCTTTGGACGAGCTGCAGCCAGAGGAATATGCGTTGCTGGTGGCTATTGTTAAAGGACCATCCTATTACGATCCACGCCGTTTTGGCGCAAGAGCTAAAGATCGCCGCGATCTGGTGCTGAAAATGCTGCATAACGAGCAGTTGCTCACTGACGCCGACTATCAACGTGCAGTGAACAAACCCTTAGCCGTGATCCCTATGGGCCACCATTTAAAAGGCCGTTCACCTTCTTATCTGGATGCTGTGAAACGTGAACTAAGGGATTTAGTCACGGATCAGGCAACCATTGAAAATGGTATTAAAATCTTTACTTATATGGATCCACAGGCGCAACTGGCCGCGGAGCATACGGTGAAGCAACGTCTGTCTGAACTGGATAGTAAATTAGAAGCTGCTATGGTGGTGACTGATTATCAGACCGGATCCTACAAAGCTATAGTGGGCGGCAAAGCTGTGCACTTTGCGGGTTACAACAGGGCTTTAGATGCCCGTCGTCAGATTGGCAGTATAGTAAAACCTATACTCTATCTGCAGGCATTGGCAAAACCCAATCAGTTTAGTCTGGCCACTCTGCTGGATGACAGCCCTATTCATTTAAAAGGTAGTCAGGGTGGCTGGAGTCCACAGAACTTTGATAAAAAATTCCGTGGTCAGGTCACCTTAATTCAGGCTTTGTCCGAGTCACTTAACGTTCCGACAGTGCGTTTAGGTTTACAACTGGGCTTGCCTGCTTTGCAGGATGGATTTAAGCGGCTGGGGCTTGAGCGTGAAGTGAAATTGCAGCCTTCAGCGTTTTTAGGTGCGGTAGAGCTGACACCTGCCGAGGTAGCGCAACTGTATCAGGTGATTGCCAATAAAGGCCG
>JAHIWM010000197.1 GCA_018815765.1 Gammaproteobacteria bacterium
CTTTGACTGAAGCTGCATCGGCTTTTTCCAACGCTTCAATACTGTCAAACATCACCACAGAGCTGGTGATACCTGTTGCTGGCGTTCCGACTGAACCACCTAAGGAGGTTAAGACAAAAGGCTGAGCGAAAGGGGATATCACTTCAAGGCTGGCTTGACCGCGAGTCCAGCCGGGCATTTCAAATTCTTCAGTCCAGACTTTGTCATAGCCCAGTTGTTTTAAATTGGCCAGAGCCCATTGCACGGCGCGACGGTCTGCTTCGCTACCTGCTATACGTGGACCTACTTCAACTGTTAAAGACTCGACCAATTTATAAGCTAAATCCTGATCCAAAGTAGCTGGAGTGGTGGCAGCCCATGCTGCCGGAGCGAACAACGCTCCCGAAATAATTTTTTGCCAAAGCTTCATCTGTGATACGCACCCTGTATTGTAATAGTGCAACCAATGTAGCATGACGACATCGCAGCTCATCTTCAGATTGCGACAAAAAGCTAAAGCCGGGAGTCAGTTGTGTATCTGGATCCTGAAGTTCTTCACTTTTTTGCTGCATAGCTCTTTTGTTGAGGCTCTATGAGTCAGGTACAGCCTGAAATACGACAGATGAGAATAGATCGTATTGTTTCAGTCATCTACCCGGCGGCATAATGCTTTTTTTTATCTGTAAGAAGCAACAAAATGAAATTGGAAGAAATGCTGAAGAATTCGGCGCAGGCAGCCAAGCTGCTGAAGGCGGTTTCCAATGAACGCCGCTTGCTGATTTTGTGTTATTTGCTGGAGTCTGAGCTATCAGTCACAGAGATGAACGATAAGTTAGGTTTAAGTCAGTCTGCTTTGTCTCAGCACTTAGCTGTGCTCAGACGACAAAAGCTGGTCAAAACCCGTAAAGAAGCTCAAACCGTGTTTTATCGTATCCATAGTGAAGAGGCTGTAGCTTTGATTGGGCTGCTGCATAAACTTTATTGTGAGAAGAAATAAAGGACGGTCTGAGGTTTTTAACACCAGGGATGGTAGCGAATAAAAAATCGTCAGGAAAGATTTTTAACAGCTTTAGATGGCCCGGAGGGTGAGCACCATGGATGGTAGCGAATAAAAAAACCACCTTGCGGTGGTTTTTTTAATGCACTGTCACAATAAGCTGTTGCGAACAACAGCGCATTGAAATTAAGCGGCTTTAGTAGCTAAAGCTTTAACGTGTGCGTTTAAGCGTGACTTATGACGGGCAGCTTTGTTCTTATGGATCAGACCTTTGTCTGCCATACGATCCAAAATTGGAACCATCTTTTTGAACGCTTCTTGTGAAGCAGCCAAATCAGCAGTTAACACTGCAGCGTATGTTTTCTTCATGAAAGTACGCATCATTGAGCGCTGACTTGCGTTTTGCTGACGACGCTTTTCTGATTGAATAGCGCGCTTCTTAGCAGACTTGATGTTAGCCAAGGTAACACTCCTAAAAACTAAACCGGGACCTTTAAAGGCCGCATAATATGCCTATTTTGTAGGCCCTTGTCAAATGGTTTCCTTGACAGATTACAGAATAAAATTAGCCCTTCGCTGGTAATCCACTCTGACTCGGGTGAAAATAGCAGAAATGTCGTTGCAGGAGCAGTCTGTGTCAGGAAAATTATTAAAATCGGGCATGATCGTAAGCTTTATGACCCTTATTTCACGGGTATTGGGCTTGGTCCGTGATGTGATTGTTGCCAACGTACTGGGCGCAGGCGCTATGGCCGACGTTTTTTTTATGGCCAATCGAATTCCTAATTTTTTACGACGTTTATTTGCTGAAGGGGCTTTTTCACAAGCTTTTGTGCCCGTATTAGCCGAAGTGAAAGAAAAACATGGTGATGATGCGGTGCGGGAGCTGATCGCCAAAGCGGCAGGGACTTTAGGTTTTATTGTCACCGGGGTCACTTTACTGGCAGTGATTGGCTCGCCTGTGCTGATGATGTTATTTGGTGCTGGTTGGTTTAGTGCCTATTTAGACGGCGCACCAGAAGGCGATAAATACCTGCAGGCCAGTTTCCTGTTAAAAATCACCTTTCCGTATTTATGGTTTATCACCTTTGTCGCTTTATCTGGCGCTGTGCTGAATACCTATAACAAATTTGCAGTCGCAGCCTTTACGCCGGTATTTTTAAATATTGCCATGATAGGGGCCGCCATTTATTTAGCTCCACAGATGCAGAACCCGGCTGAAGCCATTGCCTGGGGGGTATTTTTAGGTGGTTTAATTCAGTTTCTGTTTCAACTGCCGTTTTTAGCCAAAGCTGGATTACTGGTGATGCCACGTTGGGGCTGGAAAGATCCAAACGTGACAAAAATCCGCACTTTAATGATCCCTGCGTTATTTGGGGTGTCGGTTAGTCAGATTAACTTATTACTGGATGCCATTATCGCGTCCTTTTTAGTTACAGGCGCGGTGAGTTGGTTGTATTACTCTGACCGCCTGCTGGAATTTCCTTTAGGTTTATTTGGTATCGCTATTGCCACAGTGATTTTGCCGGGCTTGTCACGTCATTACGCAGCCGCCAGCGAAGAAGCCTTTAAGTACACGCTCGATTGGGCTGTGCGTTTTATTTGTTTATTTGGTATTCCGTCCATGATGGGGTTGATTGTACTGGCAGAACCTATTATTGCGTCGGTCTTTATGCGCGGCGAATTCAGCGCCGATGATGTGGTGAAAACTTCGTATAGCCTGATTGCCTACAACACAGGTTTAGTCGCGCTGATGCTGATTAAAGTACTGGCACCGGCTTTTTATGCGCGGCAGGATATTAAAACCCCGGTGCGTATTGCGATTATCGCTATGGTCGCCAATATGGTGTTTAACCTGATGCTGGCACCTTTTTTAAGTTATGTTGGCCTGGCGTTAGCGACAGCCTTGTCCGGTACTCTCAATGCGTATTTACTCTATCGTGGCTTAAAGCAGCGGGATATTTATAGCTTCAGCAGCAAAACCAGCTGGTTTATCGCTAAAGCTTTTATTGCTGCTGCCGTGATGGCGGGCTGTATTTTTTATGTGATGCCTGATTTGACTGGCTGGATTGCCTTAGGCTTATCAGGCCAGGTATTGCATCTGTTGGCTTATTTTGCTTTTGCTATTGTGGCCTACTTTGTTTTACTTTTTGTGTTTGGTGTGCGTTTGAACGATTTTAAACGCCAGACAAATGCTGAAAGCAAATGATTATGCGGTTATAATCGGGCACTTTTCGCAGCAGCAGAGTAAGAATACCGGATGGAGTTAATTCGCGGCTTACATACAATTCAACCCAGACATCAGGGCTGCGTCTTAACTATTGGCAATTTTGATGGCGTGCATCTGGGGCATCAGGCGGTACTGACGCAATTAAAAGCTATTGCGGCACAATTAAATTTACCTGCAGTGGTGATGGTGTTTGAACCTCAGCCTTTGGAGTTGTTTAACCCTGAAGGTGCACCAGCGCGTTTATGTCGTTTTCGGGAAAAATACCACTGGCTGGCGCAACAAGGGGTAGATCGCATGCTTTGTGTGCCTTTTACCAAGGAGTTTGCCAGTCAGCAGCCAGAGCAGTTTATTCAGGATTTATTGCTGAACAAACTGGGTGTCAAGCATCTGATTGTCGGTGATGATTTTTGTTTTGGTAAAAACCGTGCCGGTAATTTTGCGTTGTTACAGCAAGCAGCAGCGAAGTATGGTTTTGGTTTGGGCAGTACGGCCAGCCTGAAACAAAATGACCAGCGGGTTAGTAGTACCTTAATTCGACAGGCTTTGGAGCAGGATCAGTTAGAACTGGCAGCACAAATGTTAGGCCGGCCATTTTCATTGATGGGTCGGGTTCGACATGGTCAGAAAGTAGGGCGTCAGTTGGGTTTTCCAACCGCTAATGTCTGGCTGTATCGTAAAAACTTACCTGTACATGGTGTGTATGCCATTGAAGCTGTGACCCAAATGGGGCTTTACCATGGTGTGGCCAATATTGGTTCCAGACCAACCTTACAGGGTAAAAAAGAGCAGCTTGAAGCACATTTTTTTGATTTTAACGGCGACTTATACGGCCAGCAGATTGAAGTGATTTTAAAAAAGAAAATCAGGCCGGAGCGACGTTTTGATGGCCTTGCGCAATTGCAGCAACAAATTGCATTAGATGCGCAGCAGGCGCGCGATTATTTTGCTTTGCCTCCAGTTTAAGCTACTTGCAAAGCGACACGAATTTAAACTTAAAGAAGACGGAACAACAACGGATGACTGACTACAAGCAGACTTTGAATTTACCGGACACGGCTTTTGCCATGCGCGCCAACCTTGCGCAGCGTGAGCCACAGATGTTAGCCAACTGGACAGAAAAAAATCTGTACCAGAAAATTCGTCAGGCCAAACAAGGTAAAAAAACCTTTATCCTGCACGATGGCCCGCCATACGCCAACGGTAACATTCACATTGGTCACGCGGTCAATAAAATCCTTAAGGATATGATTGTTAAAGCCAAGACCTTGTCTGACTTCGATGCCCCTTATGTGCCGGGTTGGGACTGTCATGGCTTGCCTATCGAGCTGGTTGTTGAAAAGAAATACGGCAAGCCTGGCGTGAAGCTGAGCGCTGCTGAATTCCGTCAAAAATGCCGTGATTATGCGCTGACGCAAATCGAAGCACAGAAAGTCGACTTTATCCGTTTAGGTGTGTTAGGCGATTGGAACAATCCATACCGCACTATGGATTTTAATACCGAAGCCAATATCATCCGCTCTTTAGGTCGTATCATCGACAATGGTCATTTACAGCAAGGCTTTAAGCCAGTGCACTGGTGTACAGACTGTGGCTCGGCTTTGGCTGAAGCTGAAGTGGAATACCAGGATAAAGTATCACCGGCCATCGATGTGCGTTTCACCCTGGTGAACGAAGCTGATGTCAGTAAATTCGATCACCCGGAAGGTCACACTGGTTCTGGCCCTGTGTCTGTTGTGATCTGGACGACCACACCCTGGACTATCCCTGCCAACCGCGCTGTGGCGCTGAATGCAAAAATTGATTACAGCCTGGTGCAAGTCGAACAAGGTCCAAATGGCCCTGAGCGTTTAATTTTAGCGACAGATTTAGTCACTGCTGTAATGGCCCGTGCTGGTGTGGAGCATTACCATAATTTAGGTTTCTGCAAAGGTCAGGCACTGGAGCTGGTGAAATTAAAACACCCGCTGTATGACTTTGAAGTGCCGGTGATTTTGGGTGATCACGTCACGACCGATTCTGGTACTGGTGCTGTGCATACAGCCCCTGGCCATGGCCCAGAAGACTTTACTGTCGGTAAGTTATACAACTTAGAAGTGGCTAACCCTGTAGGCGCGAACGGCGTCTATCTGCCGGATACACCACTTTTTGCCGGTCAGCATGTGTTTAAAGCCAACGACTCTGTGGTTGAAGCTTTAAAAGAAGCGGGCAAATTGTTGGTGCATAAAGCCTTAACGCACAGCTATCCGCATTGCTGGCGTCATAAAACCCCTATTATTTTCCGTGCTACGCCGCAGTGGTTTATCAGCATGGAACAAAAAGGCCTGCGCAGCACCTCATTGCAAGAAATTGGTAAAACCCGCTGGATCCCAGACTGGGGTCAGCAGCGTATTGAAAACATGGTGGCAGGTCGTCCGGACTGGTATATTTCCCGTCAGCGTACCTGGGGCGTGCCTATTGCACTTTTTGTTGATAAAGACACCAGTGCGCTACACCCGAATACTCAGGCTTTGATGGAGCAGGTTGCTAAGTTAGTGGAGCAGTCTGGTATTCAGGCCTGGTTTGATTTAGAAGCTGAAACTTTGTTGGGCGCTGATGCGGCTCAGTACGTCAAAGTGACAGACACGCTGGACGTCTGGTTTGACTCAGGTGTCACGCATGCTTGTGTGATTGAGCCTCGCGCTGAATTCCATGGCGCCACTCAGGCCGACCTGTATTTAGAAGGTTCGGATCAGCACCGTGGCTGGTTTATGTCGTCTCTGATGACGGGTGTGGCTATTAAACACCACGCGCCATACAAACAAGTACTGACCCATGGTTTTACCGTGGATGGTGAAGGCCGCAAAATGTCCAAGTCTTTGGGCAATGTGGTGTCACCGCAGGACGTGATGAACAAGTTAGGCGCCGATATCCTGCGTTTATGGGTTGCTACTACGGATTACACCTCAGAGATGACAGTCTCTGATGAAATCTTAAACCGTGCTGCCGACAAATACCGTCGTATCCGTAATACAGCCCGTTTCCTTTTGGCGAACTTAAAAGGTTTTGAGCCAGAGACGCAACTGGTGCCATTTGAAGAGATGGTGCAGCTGGATTTATGGCTGGTGCAACGTGCTGCCAAATTGCAGCAGGAAATTGTTGATGCCTATGAAAACTATCAGTTCCACCAGGTCAGCCAGAAGCTGATGAATTTCTGTACTGTAGAATTGGGTAGTTTCTACTTAGACGTGATTAAAGATCGTCAGTACACGGCAAAAACCGATGGCTTAGCCCGTCGCTCCTGCCAGACGGCTTTATTCCATGTGGTACAGGCCATGGTGCGCTGGATGGCGCCGATCATGAGTTTCACAGCTCAGGAAATCTGGGAAGTGATGCCAGGTCAGCATAGTGAGTTTGTCTTTACTGAAGTCTGGTATCAGGGGTTAGATACAGTGCCTGCTGGTCAGTTTGATGATGCCTTCTGGCAACAACTGCTGGAAGTGCGTGACGCAGTCAACAAGGTGCTGGAAGTAGGTCGTCGTGATGGCAAAATTGGTGCTTCATTACAAGCTGAAGTGACTTTATACGCTAAAGGCCAGCTGGCTTCAGACCTGACCTCTATTGGCGATGAGTTACGTTTTGCCTTGTTAACTTCTACTGCTGTGGTCTCCAGCGACGCTGCTCCTGCTGATGCAGTAGCCACTGAAATGGACAACCTGTTTGTGGTGTTGAACGCATCTACTGCGCCTAAGTGTGACCGTTGCTGGCACCACAGACACGATGTGGGTCTGAATCCAGCGCATCCGCTGATTTGTATCCGCTGCGTTGATAACGTCGAAGGCGCTGGTGAAGTAAGGAAGTTTGCCTGATGCAGTTATTAAAAGGGCATGTATTTAAAGAAACTGGCTGGCGCTGGTGGTGGTTGGTGCTGTTGGTGCTGGTCGCTGACCAGCTTAGCAAAGTTTGGGTGATTCAGAACTTCAGCTTAGGTGAATCAGTGTCTTTGCTGCCGGTTTTTAATTTCACTTACGCCCGTAACTATGGCGCTGCTTTTTCATTTTTAGGTGATGCAGGTGGCTGGCAACGGTGGTTTTTTACCCTGATCGCAGTGGTGGTCAGTATCGTATTAGCCATCTGGTTAAGCCGTTTAGCTAAAACCCAGCTGAAATTATCTTTAGCTTTGAGCCTGATTATCAGTGGCGCTATTGGTAATTTAATCGACCGCAGCCTGTATGGTTATGTGGTTGATTTTCTACATGTGTTTTATCAGAGCTGGCATTACCCTATTTTTAATATCGCCGATTGTGCTATCAGCATTGGCGCTGTTTTATTAATCTGGGATAGCTTCAGTAATGAGAGCGAAACCCAGAAAGCCACTTCAGGAGACAAGCAGTGATCATAGGTCCAGGCAGTACTGTGATATTTCACTTTGATATTAAATTATCCGATGGCAGCGCCGCTGAAAGCACCCGTGTGCACAACAAACCGGCCAAACTGCAAATGGGTGATGGCAGCTTGTCGCCCGCGTTTGAAGCTCAGTTAGGTGGTATGGCGGCTGGCGATAAACGTACTTTTACGCTGGCACCGGAAGATGCTTACGGTATGCCAAACCCTGACAATATTTATTATGTTGACCGCAGTAAGTTTTCTACGGATGCTCCGGCCAAAGTCGGCATGATCGTAGGTTTTGCTATGCCGGACGGTTCTGAATTGCCGGGTCTTATTCGTGACGTGGTGGGCGAGTCTGTTACAGTAGATTTTAACCATCCGCTGGCAGGTCAGACTCTGACCTTTAATGTTGAAATCGTACAGGTTATCAATTAATTATGGATATCTTACTCGCCAATCCACGAGGTTTTTGTGCCGGAGTTGATCGTGCTATCAGCATAGTGTCCCGTGCGCTGGAAATTTACGAACCACCTATTTATGTGCGTCACGAAGTGGTGCATAACAAATTTGTGGTTGATGGTTTACGTCGTGCCGGCGCAGTTTTTGTCGATGAACTGGACGAAGTGCCGGACGATGCCATTGTTATTTTCAGTGCCCATGGTGTGTCGCAGGCCGTGCGCGAAAATGCCAAACAACGGGGCTTAAAAGTATTTGACGCCACTTGTCCGCTGGTGACTAAGGTGCATATGGAAGTCACCCGCGCCAGTCGTAAAGGCATTGAATGTATCCTGATTGGCCATGCCGGACACCCTGAAGTCGAAGGCACTATGGGACAATACGATAATCCGCAAGGTGGTATTTATCTGGTGGAGTCGGTTGAAGATGTGGAACAGTTGCAGGTGAAAAATCCGGCTGTATTGTGTTTCAGCAGCCAGACCACTTTATCTGTGGATGATACTGCTGATGTGATCGACGCATTACGCAAACGTTTCCCTGATATTGAAGGGCCACGTAAAGACGATATTTGTTACGCCACCCAAAACCGTCAGGATGCGGTGCGTGAACTCTCTGCCAAAGCTGAATTGTTATTGGTGGTGGGTGCTAAAAACAGCAGTAACTCCAATAGATTACGTGAGCTGGCTGAAAAAATGGGCTGCCGCTCTTACCTGATTGATACCGCTGCTGATATTCAGCAGGACTGGTTAATAGACGTGAAATCTGTAGGTGTAACTGCCGGTGCTTCAGCGCCTGAAGTACTGGTACAGCAAGTGGTGCAGCGTCTGACCGAATGGGGTGGTAAACAAGTGATTGAACATCCTGGCCGTGAAGAAAACGTTATATTTGCTGTACCGGCAGAGCTTCGCTAATCGTCTGTTTTCAAATACTTTTCCTCTTGTTAACCAGCTATCCCTAAAGTTCAGGCTTTGGGGATAGCTCTGGTATTGCCTTCCTAGCGTCCTTCAGATCTTTTGCTATGCTTAAACCCTTGGTCCATATCAGCAGATATAAGCGAGTGGCTATGGGAGTAGTAAACAAATGGATGACTGTCCTTTGTTGCAGCGGCAAAAAGCTTTTACCCTGATAGAACTGATGATTTCCATTCTGGTGCTGTTAGTGCTTATGGCTATCGCTGTGCCTTCTTTTACTGATTTATTAGCCAGAAACCGGCTGTCCGGGCAGGCGAATGAACTACTTTCTGTGATCCAACTGGCGCGCTCTGAAGCCATTAAACAAAATCAAACTATTCGTTTATGCAAAGCTAATGCAGATCTGGATGACTGTTCTGTGGCTTCTGGCTCATGGGACGGCTGGTTGCTGACCAATACAGCCTCTCCGCCCACCGTGATCCGAGCCGGCCGTTTTGACGGGCGGCTGATCATCAGCGCCGCTTTTACTGAGCTGCGTTTTAGTGGCCAGGGTTTGATCCGAAGTCAGAATAATCAGCCGCTGAATTCAAGTTTTGAGTTATGTGCCGATGGCGCTGAATTTACCGACAATGGCAGGACCCTGACCTTCTTATCCGGTGGGCGCAGCAGCATTCAGCTGTCCCAGTGCGGCAGCTGATAAGGAACACAAATGCGCAGTCCATACAGCACTCTTAACAACAGCTATAAGCAACAAGGCATTGCATTGATAGAAATTCTGATCTCAGTGCTGGTGCTGGGCATAGGTTTATTGGGGATAGCCGCTTTGCAAAGCAGTTCAGTGCGCTATAGCCAAAGTGCGCAAGAGCGTACTACGGCCTTGATTATGGCCGGGACTTTAATGGAAATCATGAGGTCCAATCCGCAAGTTGCCCGAGCTGGTTCTTATGCGGGAGATTGTGAATCTGAGTTGCTTGCTGAGTGGGCGTTGCAGTTGCAGGAATCCACAGGCACAACCGCCTGCCCTGAAGTGGCGTGGGATGCTGGTGCTGGCGTCTATACCATCAGTATCAACTGGCAGGATGACAAAGTCACAGGCTCCACCAGTTTTGAAATTCAGGTGCGGCCATGAAACTGCAACGGGGTTTTACTTTATCCGAACTGATGATCGCTATGCTGCTGGGCTTGTTATTAACGGGTTCAGTGATAGGGGTCTACTTGTCCAATAGCAAAACGGCAGAACTCAACGCCGTGCTGGGTGAGTTACAAAATTCCAGCCGCACGACTTTTGAGCTCATGGCGAATGACATCAAACGCTCTGGCTACATAGGCTGTGGCAACGCATCTCGTGTGGTGAATGTGCTCAATGCTGCCAATGTGGCAGGTTCTGAGTGGGCTATCTGGAATGGGGGTATTGAAGGCTTTGAGCAACCAGCTCCTGCTATCAGTGGTGTAAGCCCGCTTTCTGACACCGACGCAGTCCGGCTGATGTTCGGTTCTGGTCGCAGCTACAGTGTCGAGTCGCATGATGCGGCGCTTAGTCAATTGGTACTCAGCACCGAACATCAGGTGCAAAGCGGCGATTTACTGCTGCTGTGTGATGAGGCGCTGAGTAGCATCTTTAGTGCCAGCAGTACCGATTTAACCAGCGTATTCCACGAAGCCAATGCCAGTAATTGTGCTTCAGGTATGGGGTTTCCCCTGGTCTGTGATGGCGCTGCAGGTACAGTAAAACAATATGCAGTGAACGCCATGTTGATGAACTTTGATTCAGTCAGTTGGTACGTTGCCGTCAGTACCGATCAACAAAGTACATCTTTGTTCCGGGTTCGAAATGATGGAGAAGCAGAAGAAATTCTTTATGGAGTCAGCGACCTGCAGCTGGAATTTATGGACGAGCGCAACAGAAGCTGGCGTGATGCCGATCTGGTGGTGGACTGGATGGATATTATTTCAGTGCGGATCTCGTTGCAGTTTATTGCGACTGGCGCTGCTGATCTGGAGCTGCCTGAACAAATGAGCCGGATGAACTATCAGGTCAGTATCAGGAACAGGATTTAGCCATGCAGCCAGTCAAACCACAGTCAGTTTATCCTGCAGTTAAACAACAAGGTATAGCGCTGGTGATCAGCTTATTGCTGTTGTTGGCCATTACGCTGGTGGCTGTCAGCAGTATGCAGTCGAGCTTATTGCAGGAACGTATGAGTGCCAATTTGTATGACAGGCAATTGTCCTATCAGCAGGTCGAAGCTGCTCTGCTGGAAGCCGAGGTGATGTTAAACGTCAACGACCCTGTGGCTCTGATCGATGGTGCCGGGGTCTATGATTTACCTGTGGTTGGGGCTGAAGACCGTTGGAATGACAGTGGTTTGCTGTGGTTGTCTGCCACGGCGTTAAACGACAATAGTGAAACTGGTGCCCAGTATCTGATTGAATATGTGGGCGATTGGCCTTACCCGCCTGAATGCGCTGATGTTGCCAGTAAAGATAAAATCTCAGTGGGGTGTTTATCACCCACTTTTCGTATTACGGCCCGTACTGTGTCAGATAACGGCAGAGCTGCTGTGATGCTGCAAAGTTTGTTCAGACGTTAAACTGCTGAGGCTGATGTGATGAAAAGAAAAACATCCTGCACAAAAATTATGCTGACGAGTCTGATGCTCACCAGCTTCTGTAGTATAGCTGCGCTGGATTTAACGTCTCCTCCGCTGCAAACCGGCAGCTCAGTAGAACCGAATATCATGTTTATGATTGATGACTCAGGTTCTATGCACTGGGAAATCACACCGGATTTGTATGCCGATGATCCGCATTATGTGTACCCCAGAGTGACGGGTAATTATGGTGATTCGGATGCAACGCATCAGGTGGTGTCGTTTCGGGATGAAAGTAACGGGACTAACCTCAACGCCACCAATAATAATGAAGCTTTATTTGCCAGAGCGCTGCGTTCTTATGCACTAAACAAGTCCTACTACAACCCGTCTATTACCTATAAACCCTGGATTAAAGCCGATGGTTCTTCATATCCAAACTCCAACCCTGTTGCTGCTTATCATCATCCGTTTCGAACCTTCAAAGGCAGCCGCAACCTGACGGTCAATGAAACTGCCAGCGCGGGCTGGCGTTATTGTACTATTACCTCAACGACAAAAAGTAATTGTCAGAACAACACTGCCAGCCGCACTTTTTACCCTGCTGTGTATTACAACCATACAGGCGGCAGTTTATTTACCTACACCAATTACCAGCGCATAGAAATTAATGCGGCTACCTTAAGTTACAGTGGAGAAGGGCGGGATAATCGCACCGACTGTACGGCAGGAACCTGCAGTTATGCGCAGGAAATGCAGAACTTTGCCAATTGGTACACCTATTACCGTTCGCGTTTGTTGGCTTCTCAGGCAGGCATAGGCCGGGCTTTTTCCACTCAGACTGAAGCATTACGGGTGGGTTTTGGCGCTATTAACAAAGGCAGCAGCACAGTCGATGGAGCCAGTATCAGCACTGTGATCAATGGGGTGCGGCCTTTTACCGGTGATGCGCGGCAGAGTTTTTACGATCAACTGTATGAACGAGTGTATGACTACAACGGCACACCTTTGCGTAAGGCTTTAAATGATGCCGGTTTGTATTACTCCAGAACAGACAATAAAGGGCCATGGGGGCAGGACCCAGGCTCAGATGATGATACTCAGCATATTATGTGCCGGCAGAGTTACAGCATTCTGATGACAGATGGTTATTGGAGTGAAGATAGCGCTTCTCAGGCGCAAACCAGTGCAGCGCGTAATAACAATGATGGCAGTACTTCCAATAATCAAACCATCAGCAAACCAGGTGGTACCTCTTATGTTTATGCTGCCACCGGGCCTTTTTCTGACGGCCGCAGCAATACGTTGGCCGATGTGGCTATGTACTACTGGAAGCGGGATTTACGCACCGATCTGGATAATTTAGTGCCCACCAGCCCCATTAATCCGGCCTTCTGGCAGCATATGGTCACTTTTGGTGTAGGGCTTGGGGTGGAAGGTACTATCAGTTCCACTACAGCCTTTAACGCCATAGGCGCAAGCAGTTCCATCTCCTGGCCAGATCCTTTGGCAACTCAACCGGCAAAGATTGATGATTTATTGCATGCGGCAGTGAACAGCAGGGGCGGTTTTTTTAGCGCGGCTGACCCGGATGCTTTTGCTACAGGTTTATCCAATACCTTATCCGCCATTATTGCCCGTGTTGCTTCTGGTTCTAATTTAGCGGGCACCACCACCTCATTGCAGGCTGAACAAAGTGTGTATCAGGGCCGTTTTAACAGCGGTGACTGGAGTGGTGATTTGGTGAATTACAATATCGAAGACACCACCAGTTATGTCTGGAGCGCGGCCGAAGAATTGCCAGACTGGGACGACAGAGTGATTTACTTTGGTAAAACCGAAACCTCTGCCGATCTGTTTGTCTGGGCGAATTTAACCAGTGGTGTAGGCAGTCAGCAGGCTGCTTTGGGTAGCAGTAACGTGGTGGATTATCTACGCGGCAACCCTGCACTGGAGCAACAAAATGGCGGCAGCTATCGCAACAGATCCACGGCTTTAGGTGATATAGCCAACTCATCTCCTGTCTATGTTGGCGCACCAGTTAACTTTAATTACCATTCTTACAGCTGGCCTGAGGCGAGTAGCTACAAGGCTCATGTAGCCAGCTACAAAAGCCGCCAACCACTGATTTATGTCGGCGCCAATGACGGCATGTTACATGCTTTTAATGCAACGACTGGCGCCGAGGCTTTTGCTTATGTGCCACGTCAGATGCTGACGGCAGCATCAAACCTTAAAGCACTGAGTGAACCCAATGTCAGTGGGGTGATCCAAAAAGATTATTTTGTTGATGGCACTGCCATATCGGCTGATGTGTATTTTGATGGCAGTTGGCGCACTGTGTTGGTGGGCAGTACAGGGCGGGGTGGCAACAGCATTTTTGCTTTGGATATTACCGACCCGGGGCAAATCAGCCAAGCCAGCTTGTTGTGGGATAAAAGTTATCCGCAGTTAGGGATCACCACTTCCAAACCTATTGTTACCCGCTTGAACAATGGCAAATGGGCTGTGGTGATTGGTTATGGCTACAACAACAGCACAGGCAGACCGGGTTTGTTAGTACTGGATATTGAAACCGGTGTGTCTATGGTCAGCGGCGATGATTTGGAAATAGTCACAGGCTCCGGCGACAATGGCTTGGGCCAAATTGAAGGCTGGGACTACAGTAAAAATGGCAATACCGACTGGTTTTTTGCCGGAGACTTGCAGGGCAATGTCTGGAAGTTTGATTTGTCGTCCAATAATCCGGCGAATTGGGCTGTGGCTTATGGCGGAGCTCCTTTGTATCAGGCTGAAGATGCAGCTGGTGATCCACAATCCATCACAGGGGGGATTGCATTGGGGTCTGAACCTAAAACCGGCAAATTATGGCTGTTTTTTGGCACGGGCCGTTATCTGGAAACCCCGGATCCTCAGTTGGATGATGAACAAAGCTGGTATGGCATTATGGATGGCACCGCCATGGCTGGCCGCACTTTACTGAAAGAGCGTATTTTAACCAATGTCAGCCACAGCAATGGTACCGAAGGCCGCACTGTATCGCCTTCGGCTGCCAATGATATGGCGGGTTTTCTGGGGTGGTTTATTGACTTGCCAGACGAGCGCGAACGTATAGTGTCTTCGCCCCGTTTAGTCGGAACCACCTTGGTCGTGAACAGTATTATTCCCGACAGCAATGTGTGTAACCCTGAAGGGGATGGCTATGTGATGGCGGTTGACCCTTACCACGGCGGCCGTCTGAAGTACCATTTCTTTGATATTTCCGGTGATGAAGATTTTAATCAGGACGACGGTGTGGGCGACGGCGATGAGGTAGTGGAGTTGTCCGGTGTACGTTTTGAGAGTATGCCAACCGAACCTTTGTTTTTTGAAGACAAAATGGCGGTAGGTTTAGCCAATACCAATGTGGTGAATTTAGACGTGAATACGCAAATCAGACGCGGCCGGGTGTCGTGGCGCGAGGTAGACAATTAATGCATCACAGTAAAAACACTGGGTTTTCGCTGATTGAACTGTTAATCGCCATTACCATAGTGGGCACTTTAACCGCTATTGCCGTGCCTTCGTATCAGGGCTATGTGCTGAGCAGCGCCCGGGCCGGAGCTGCAGCCTGCTTGTTGGAGTATGCTCAGTTTATGGAAAGGGTGTACACCACCAACATGACTTACGCCACCGACAATGGTGAAACAACAGCGTTGCCCGACCTGCAATGCTCTCAGGATTTGTCTGAACGTTTTAGCTTTGATGTCGATGATTTGGACAGCCGCACTTTTACGCTGACCGCAACGGCCACAGGCGCTCAAAGTGACGACGATTGTTCGTCCTTAAGTTACAACCAGGCGGGGATAAAAGGCGCCAACGGTGGCACTGGTGCGACCATTGTGAAAAAGTGCTGGTAGGATTTGACCTTTTAAGGAACGGAGGTAAATTTAAAGTAAACGGACTTTCATGGGCGCAAGGATATGCCGAATGCCTCTGGTTTCACCTTAACCGAAGTTCTGATCAGTTTATTATTGCTTTGTCTGACAGGGCTTGGTGCTTTAAGCGCCTCTTTGCTTGCCCGTCAGCAAGTCATTATGGCAACACAGCAAACCATTGCTTTATCTCTGACTGCTGAATTGGCTGGCCGTATGGCAAGTCATAACAGTTCCGCCGAACATTACCAAGGTATACATCCACTCTGGACTACAGAACAGCCGGCCGATTGCACCGAAGACCATTCTTGTGATACCGAGCAGTTGAGTCAGTATCATTTATACAGCACTTTAAGTGCATCGGGCCACCCGCAAAGTTTGCAGTTGTTACAACAACCTGCACTTTGTATTCGTCAGCAAGCCGATCAAAAACTTGTGCAGTTGAGTTGGCGCTCTTTGGCCAAAGTGCAAATTCAACGTCCGGTATCCGTCTGCGACTTATCGCCCAACAGGCTGCAGCTATCCGTGGTGGTGCCTTAATATGCGCGGTTTCACCTTGCTGGAATTACTGATAAGCCTGACCTTGGGCTTAGTGCTGATGACCTTTTTGATTGGCACATTGTTTGCCACTCAACAGTCGAACCGGCAGACTCAGCAGTTGGTGCAATTGCAACAAAATAGCCAGATGCTAATGAGCTTGTTCCAGGCTGAGCTGCCTAATTTGATGTTTTTCGCCGGACGAAGTCTGGCGGATGTGGCTGTAGCTTCATATCAGCTTGCTCCTGTGCTTGGGGATTGTGTGGCCGAGTCTGACACCGGAAGTTTCCCCATCTCAGGACAGCCTTATCTGAGTCTTTATGCGCAACAGGTACGGCCACACAATCATCTGGATTGTTTAAGTCAACCTAAACCCGGCTCTGAATTATTGCAGTTCAAACGTATTGTCGGCAGCAGTTTGACTGCGACTCAGATGCGCGCGAACCGATTTTATTTTGAAACTTCAGCTGCAACGAGTCGATTTGTAAGTAGCTCAAGTGCTGATTTAATACCTGACTCCCTGTATTGGCCTTTTAGCCATCAGGTGTTTTATATCAGTGAACAAAAACACTCTGGCGATATGGTGCCAGTACTGATGCGCAAACGTTTAATCCGCAACGCCGCTGGACAGCCAGTCATGGCGACAGATTCTGTGATGGATGGTGTGGAGAGAATGCATTTTGAGTTTGGTTTAGATGCCAATTTAGATGGTCAGGTTGATTATTACCTGAGTACAGTGCAAATGCAGCCAGAGCATTGGCAGCAACAAAAACACCGTATTATCAACATTAAGTTTTACCTGTTGTTACGTAGTTTAGATGAAGATTTTAGTTACCAAAATAATCAGCTTTATCAGATGGGGCAAGAGTGGTTTAAAGCTCCTTCTGATCCGTTTCGACGCCTGTTAGTCAGCAGTTCTGTGGCATTTAGCAACACACGCTTATAAAAGGAGGTCGTTATGATGTTGAGTTCTAAAGGTTTTATTCTGGTTACTACCCTGATGTTAATGCTGATTTTAAGTTGCATTACCTTACCTATGCTGGTTCAAACACAATTGAGTCAAAAGCTAGCTGGTAGTGCAACTTTGTCTTTTCAGCTCAAGCAACAGACTCAAAGTAAACATGTTCAGCAATTGCAACAGCTCACACAAGGTGCGGTTGAAGTTGGCCTCTTTGTATTAGCTCCATGTCCGGCGCTTTATGCCGCCTGGAGTGACATCACAGTGCAATGTGAATGGCATCAGTTGCGGACTACGGAGCGATCTGCCCATCATCAACATAGCGTCACCAGTTTTCTGATCAGGCAATCTTTGCCTGAAGGAGGCTGGGATGGAGCTTTATAGGCTGTGGTTATGTTTACTGTTATGCAGTCATCAGCTTTTTGCCGACAGCTACTGGAGCCATATTCCCGGAGTGGGTTCTGTGCAACTGACGGATTTACGCTCTGAACAGCACAATCTGCTTGCACAGCATCTGAACCTGGATCTGACTCAAGCAAAGCAGTGGCTGGATGAGTTGCCTGCACTGTTAGACGATTTATCCTGCAGTACGCTGGATATACAAAGTCAGCAGGTTCCTGCCTATATTGACGCCAGCTATCAGGTGATCAGCTATGCGGGTGTGTTGAAATTGCATGCTGACGATAAGAGTAAAAAGACCATCTGGTGGTTACCCTGGACCTTGATACCTTTGCTGTCGCAGCTGAATGCGCAGCTGGCCGATTTGAGTATGCAGATGCATCAACCTTTGTTGATCACAGAGCCTGAACGTGGACAGAAAGGTCAGTTTATTATTGTCAGCGGTAGTAGCAACAGTAGTCCTCAGTATTTCGCACTGGCACTCGATCATCTGGACCAGCCTGAACTCTTATGGTCAGTAAACTCAGCGAGCACTGGTTTTGAGGATTTAGCAGGTACGATGGCACAGCCCTTGTTAATGCGCGAGCAGAAGACGAAGCCTGAGCTACCAGCTTTGTCGCTCTTATTGCCTAATACAGGCGTGGCTGAGCAGAAAACTCTGGTGTACAAAGTGGATGCCATGACAGGTGTTGTGCAGGCAAGGCTGAAGGCAGAACAGAATATATCGGAACTATCAGGTGCTATGGCGTTGTACGATCAAAACAGAGATTCAACCTTAGATAGCCTGCTGTTCTGTACCAAAACCGGACAGATCTGGCAGGTTCAGATTGAAAACAACCAGTTTTATGATGTCAAAGCTATCGCAGATTTATCAGGTTTGAATTTCAGTGACATTCAATTTATCCGTGCTTTATACGTTGCGGTGCCGGTAGGAGGTTCAGGTAGCGATTTTCATTCAAGACGCAGTCAATGGCTGGTGCTGTTAAGTGCTTTGCAGCAACACCACAGTGTTTTTGTGGCGCTGAAACACCAAAATGAACAGCGTCCTGTATCTTCAGATTTAGTAAACAGAACTTTACCTCAAGCGCCGGAGCTTGCCTTCTTAACCGATCAGGATTTGCAACAGATCCAACAAAAAAATGGCTGGTACAGCCAATTGACCGGACGTTTGACTCATATGCCTGTTGTTGCAGCTGGTGTGGTTTACCTCACTTTGCTGGCGCAGGATACCGGGCAGGTATGCCTTATTGAGCATGCTTCTTCTGCATTAATGGCTTTGCATTTACATCATGCATCCTCAGTGTATCGTCAACCGATTTTTCCTTTAGAAAAAGCAATTGGAGCCCTTAGTGTAAAAGCAAGTACTGAAGGTGGTTTTGCCTTGATTGAGCAAAATAATCAGCAGGTTTTGATTGAGAATATGCTGGAGATCAGTCCTGATTGCACTCATTGCAGCAAAACCATACAACAAGGCAGCTTCCCTCGCTGGCAGTTGATGGGGACCTACCATAGCGAAGAAGGATCTTATGAATGAGCCGAAAACAGCAAGGGGTTGGTTTGATTGAATTGCTGGTGGTTTTAGCCATTTTAGGCATTCTGGCTTCTGTTTTATTACCCGGCTATCAGGATCATGTGCTGAAAAGCTACAGAGCTGAAGCCATGCAGGCCTTGTTGAAAGTGGCCGGTTTACAGGAAATGTTGCTGGTGGATCAGCAGAGGTATAGTACAGATCTGACTGAGCTGGGTTTTGCGGCCAAGCAGTTTTTGACTGAATCAGGCCGATATAAAATTAGTGCTGTGGTGACAGAACAAGGGTATCAACTGAAAGCTCAGGCACAACAGGCTCAGACCGAAGATAAAAGTTGTCAGGTGTTTTTGCTGAACAGCTACGGCCAAAAAAGCAGTGAACCTGGCTCAGTCTGCTGGAGCTATTAAGCGATCAGGACTAATAAGGGCATGGCGTATTTTCTTGCCATAAACGGCTTCGGCCCGCCTGACTGATACTTAATCGGAAATGCCAGTGGTAGCTGTCTTTACTGCAATACACAAAAGTACCGGACTCTAATACATCCAGACTACCATCACTGCGAAATTGCAGTGATGGTCTGCTATAAAACAACTGATGGCTGTGGACTGGATGCTTCAGTTCCCGCAGCCATAGATCCTGCCAGTTTTTTAACGCTTTTTGATGCAATTGAATGGGAGCAGAATTCCAGTCTGAACTACAGACTACGCCATGACGTGGGCAAATCTGCACCGGATGTTGTTGGGTGATGGCATGTACTCTTGCGTAAGCTAAATGTTGGCTGAGTTGTCGCATAAAGTGTTCCGCTTGCAAGCGTTGCCAAAGCTCCCGCAGATTGGGCATACCTATAGCCGATACTATGGCGATAATAGCCAGTACCAATAAAACCTCAATCAGGCTAAAAGCAGTGGATGATTTGGCGGGGCTATATGCATTCATATGCGAAAACATCCCTGTAGATCTGTCTGACTTAGTTTAGTTGCATTTATGTTAAATATCTAAAATCGTATTGGGATAGCTTTGGGATAGTGCTTATGAAGATGCTTGATTGAGTCCGGCGGCAAAAATCGCTACCATAGCGGCAGTTTTTTCATCCTTTAGTGCAGGTTCAGATGTCCTCTGCTGTCTCTATTACCTTGGTGCAACAGCCTTTTATTGTGGCTGCTGTGGCGCAAAACACCGCAAAAGTGCTGGAGATTGCCACAGGCAGTCAAAGCGATTTGTTGTTATTTCCTGAGCTGACCTTAACAGGCTACCCACCAGAAGATTTATTGCTGCGCGGTGACTTTCAGTTGCTGGTCGAGCAAAGTCTGCAGCAGATTTGTGCGGCTAAACTGCCGAATACGCTGGTGCTGGGACACCCATGGCGTGATGGCGAGGCTTTGTATAACGCTGCTTCTGTGATTCAAAATGGTGAAGTGATAGCGCGTTATTACAAACAAGCGTTGCCGAATTATGGCGTTTTTGATGAAAAACGTTATTTTACCGAAGGTACAGAAGCCTGTAGCTTTGAGCTAAAGGGCCAACGTTTTGCCGTGCTGATTTGTGAAGATGTCTGGCAGGGCGCTCCGGCGGCATTGGCCAAAGAGCAGGGGGCCGACTGGGCCTTGGTACTCAACGCATCGCCTTATGAAATCGGTAAAGCACAGCAGCGCGAAGAGCTATTGCAAACCTTAGCCAAACACCTGCATTTGGGTTTTGTTTATGTAAATAACGTCATAGGTCAAGACGAGCTGGTGTTTGATGGTCAATCCTTAGTCGTCAGTCCGGAAGCTCAACTACTGTTTCGTGGTAAAGCCTGCGAGAGCGAACTTGCAACCGTCAATTTAGCTGCTCGCGGTCAGCATTATGGTCATGTAGAGCTTGCACCACGCTTATCGGTCGAAGCTGAAGTCTATGCCGCTTTGGTAATGGCCACCCGCGACTATATTCAGCACAACGGTTTCCCTGGTGCAGTGCTGGGGTTATCTGGTGGTATCGATTCGGCATTAACTCTGGCGATAGCAGCCGATGCGATAGGCCCTGACAAAG
>JAHIWM010000198.1 GCA_018815765.1 Gammaproteobacteria bacterium
AGCGTCGTGCGTTATCAGCAATTTCGTCAGCTCTATCAAACGCAAGCTGAACTGCAATTAGGTGGGGTATCAAGCCGTTGGTTACAACAATCCCTGCTGGCCATCGACGCATTACAACAGGCTCCGGCTCTGGACTTGCCCCAATTGATTGTTCAGGCCACAGCAGATCCTGTGGTGGATAACCAAATGCAGCAACTTTATCAGCTGAAGCACTCACAACAAGGAAAGCCTTTTGAACTGGTGAAAGTTCAGGGTGCCTTGCATGAGATTATTTTTGAAAGTGACCCGCTGCGTAACCAGTTATTCGCAGCACTCAATCGTTTTGTACTTCAACTCGGGCTCTGAATACAACGCTTAGCGTGAATAATCACTTCTGTTTCAGCTCGGATTCTGAATAAGGTTCGGCATGAATAATAACTTCGGCTTGTTTATACAAAGCCATCAGTTGCTGCTCAGCCCGATCCACTATGGCATGAGCTGCTAGCAAAGATAAATCATCCTGCAATACCAGCCGCAGCTGAATAAAGACATAAGGCCCAGCCTGACGGGTTTTTAACTGCTCTACTGCCAAAATTTCAGCTTGTGTCAGTAAGGTCTGCTCTATACGTGTCAGCTGTTCAGCAGGTAATTGCTCGTCCAGTAAATGCTGCAATGCTTCTCTGGCAAGTTCATAAGCACTGTAAAGTAAATAACCACAAATCAGCACAGCCACCAGATTATCTACCCAAAGGAAGCTTTGGCTGGCCAGAAAGAGTGCAAACAGCACCAGCAGGTTCATCAGCAAATCACTGCGGTAGTGCAGTAAATCGGCCTTGACAGCTAAAGAGCCGGTGCGCTGAATAATCCAGCGCTGTGCCAGTACCAGAGTCAGGGTTAGTAGCGCACAAAGCACGGTGATCCACATACCGAACTCCAGCTGCTGCACAACTTCCGTCTGATTAAAACGACTGAAGGTTTGAGTCAACAGCAGTAAAGCCGCACCTGTTAAAAAGGCAGCTTGTAACAAGGCCATCACAGCTTCAGCTTTACCATGGCCAAAACCATGATTGTCATCGGCAGGCCGCAAGGCATAACGCAGCACCGCGAAATTCAATACCGAAACCAGTAAATCCATGGATGCATCAGTAAAAGATGCCAGCACAGAACTGGAGTTTGTTGCCAGCACAGCACTGAACTTCAGCAGCAGAATAGTTAAAGCAATGGTCAGCGTCAGGTAACCTGAACGCTTCACCCAAAGTTGATAATCTGTGTTCTGAGTAGTTTGCTTGTTTATAGTGCTCACGCCAGCCTCTTTCATGATCAGCATCCATAGGCATTGTACGCCAATTTTGATACACTCACAGCGCTTCAGATACTGGAAATCATCATGTTAGACATAGTGTTATATGAACCTGAAATCCCGCCTAATACCGGCAATATTATCCGCCTTTGTGCCAATACGGGCTTTCGCCTGCATTTAATTGAGCCCTTAGGTTTTGCCTGGGACGACAAACGCATTAAAAGAGCTGGCCTGGATTATCACGAATTTGCTGATGTGAAACGTCATGCGAACTTTGCAGCCTTCTTAGCGGACGTCAAACCAACACGGGTTTTCGCCTGCACCACCAAAGGCAGCAATCACCATAGCGATGCGGCGTATCAGTTGGGTGATGCGCTGGTATTTGGCCCTGAGAGCCGTGGTTTACCTGCAGATCTGCTGGCGACCTTACCCAAAGAGCAGTGGCTGCGTATTCCGATGACACCAGATAGCCGTTCGATGAACTTGTCCAACGCAGTGTCGGTATTTGTTTATGAATCATGGCGTCAGCTGGGTTATGCAGGTGCCAGGGCCTGAGTTTGCATGCACGAATGACATAGGGCTATAGTGATACTCAGCTTGCTGATTTATCAAAACTTTTAATAGAAAATTGTCCGGGGAATGAATTCAGATGCTGCTGCGTTGCCTTAAATTTTGTCTGGCGCTTTGGCTTGTCTGCTGCAGCAGTGGTCTACACGCCTATTTACAAGTGCAACCTATGGTGCACTCACGCCAGTCACAGCATTTAGCTATTGAGCTCTTTACTCAGGATAAATCCGGCTTGTTATGGTGGAGCACCAGCACTCAGCTGCATCGCTTTGATGGCCATGATCATCAATCCTACAGCTTACCTGCCGAGTTACAAACTCAGGCTTTAGTCCAACTGCTGACTTTGGATCAACATCAGTTATGGCTCGCCAGTGTCGATCAGCTTTGGTTGTTTGATCAAAAAAGTACGCAATTCCGCCGGATTTGGCAAAGTAAAGAGCCGATTAAGGCGTTGTTTTTATCCCTCAATGACGCTCCGTTGATTTTGACTGAACAGGAAATCTGGCAGTGGTCGGCCGAATCCAATGATGCGGCATTGTTATGGCGCAGCAGTACCACAGCGGCGGGCTGGGCTCAGGGAGTCAGTGATGGCGTATCATTATGGCTCTGGTCCAAAGATGCCAAATTAGCCCGCTATGATTTAGCCAGTCAGAGCTGGCAACATTACCCGACGAATTTGCCGCAGCAAACCGACCTGGCTTTAGGGCCGGATCAACAGTTATGGCTGCTGGCACAAAATCAAACACTCTATCAGCTCAAACAGCAGCAACTTCAGCAGGTTGCCACACCAGATGATTTTTATGCCAGCGCATTGGAAGTAGATCCGCTAGGCCAGGTTTGGTTGCTATCGGCAAAAAAACTCTATTTGTACCAACCTGACACAGGGCGCTGGCAAACACAGCAGCTGGTACAACCCTGGGCTCAGTTATTTGCCGACCGCCACCAGAATATCTGGCTGGCAGATTCAGCCGGAGCTCTGGCTTTGGCTCAGTCTTCAGCTTTGGAAGTACAGGCCACCGATAAAACCTTATTATGGGATAACACGAATCAAAGCTGGCAACTGGATCAGCAGCATTTAGTGATGGTTAACCCACAGCAGGGTCAACAACAGACTTTAGCTTTCCCTTTTGCTTTGGAGCAGGTGAAAAAGTTTTGGTATCAACAACAGTATTTTATTTGGGTAGGCCAGCAAGTATGGCGTTATAACGAAAAAACAGCCAACTGGGTTTTGCTGCAACAGCAGCCGATAGTGGATTTGACCCTTACTGACGATACCTTCTGGTACCTGACGCATCAAGGACTATGGCAATGGGATCCAACAGCTACAAATCCTGTATTAATCAGCGATCAGGCCAGCTGGGTATTAGTACGTTATCAGTCCGGACAGCTGTGGCTTTCCGGCAGTAACAGACTCTACTCCTATCAGTTGGCAGACCAGCAACTAAGCACATACAACATCAGCAGCTGTAGCGTTCCACCTTGCCTGGATGTGCGGCAGGTTCTGGATTTAGTACCGGAACAACAAGGCTTGTGGCTGTTGACACCGGATCAGCTGTATCACTATGAAGCAGATCAAAACAACAACAAACTGACACTTACACTACAAAAGCAATGGCAGGTACCCTGGCAGCAACAACATATGCTGAAGCAGGATCAACAGATCTGGCTCTGGTCCAGACAACAGCTTAGTTTGCTTGATCTGACCAGTCATTCTCTGCTGCAGTGGCAGCTGAATCAAGGGGAACATCTGCTGCCATTTCAGGCGCAACTGCTGAACAATCAGTTTTTGATCAACAGCTCCATTGGTCATTATCAGCTACCAGTCACTCAGCACAACCCCCTTGTCACAGCCAATCCGCTGCGCCTGGAACTGCTTGCCGAAAATGGGCAACACCTGAAACAACAGGATCATCTGCTACAACTGGACAGTTGGGGTCCAGAACTGGAATTTCGTTTGAGCCATTACCCAACAGCAGGCAAACAGTGGAATTACTTTCGCTACAGTCTGAACCAGGCTCCGGCCGTGACGCTCACCTATCCGCAGCGCCAGTTCAAATTACAGCTGGACAACAGTGGTCAGTATCAACTCTCTATTGAAGCAAGTCAGGATCGCATGAGCTGGCTGCAGGCTGGCGATTACCAGCTGCAATTTAACCGCTACTGGTGGATCCAACAAAGCTGGCTCTGGCTGATGCTGTTTTTATCTGTATTGATGCTCGCTCTGCTGTTATGGCGCTACCGTGTGCACCAAAACCGTTTGCATCAAAGGCTGGAACAGCAGTTGATGATAAGCTCTTTGTTCGACAATACTCAGGATGCGGTGTGGTTAGGTGACGAACAACTACGTATTGAAAAAGTAAATCAGGCCTTTTGTCAGATCACTGGCTTTGATGCTAAACAAATGGAAGGTCAAACCCTACAGCTCTATACAGCACAGGGACATCAGACGGAGCTGCTGAAAACCATAGTGCAGCAGCTGCAGCAGTTCAGCTTCTGGCGTGGTGAAGTCTGGAGTAAAAAAGCCAATGGCGATAATTTTGCCTTGTCTTTAGCTATTACTTTGCTATCAGGTAAAGGCGCACACGAACCTAAACTTTATCTGGCGATCTTTTCCGATGTGACTAACCGGAAGCTGAATGAACGTGAACTCCGTAAACTTAGCACCCGGGATCCGCTCACCCAACTGCCCAACCGCGCTTTGTTTCTGGAACATCTCGACAGAGCATTTTTCAGTTGCAGCAGCCGTTTCCCCCACTTTGCGGTGTTGCTGGTTGATTTAGACCGTTTTGCCAAAATTAATGACTCCCTAGGCCACGACAGCGGTAACCTGTTGCTTCGAATGGTGGCAGAACGACTACAAAAACAGCTGCCGGCAGGCTACATTCTGGCAAAATTAGGCATAGATGAATTTGCCATTCTGGTGCCATCCCATTTTAGTCTGGAGCAGTTTGATCTGTTGCTCAACCGTCTGAGCCTGCAGTTACTGCAGCAAATTCGTCAACCATTAGTATTGGGCGATTTGGAAATCACCCTGACGGCCAGTATCGGTATTGCGGTCTATCCTGACGATGGCCGCTCTTCGGATATTTTATTGCGCAGTGCCGATACAGCCTTGCACCATGCCAAACAAATGGGTCGCAACAATTCGCAATTTTTTAATGACAAGATGTTGCAGCGCACCCCGGAATATCTGGCGTTAGAAAGTGATTTATGGAGAGGGATCAGCCAGGGCGAATTCAAAGTGGTGTATCAGCCTAAATACAATGTCAGCAGCAATACCATAGTGGGTTATGAGGCTTTATGCCGCTGGCACAACCCAACCAGAGGTATGGTCTCCCCTGTGATGTTTATCCCTATTGCTGAAGAAAATGGCGTGATTATTCAGCTGGACCGGCTGGTATTCAGCCAGGTCTGTGCTCAAATCCAGCAATGGCAACAACAAGGCCGGATGCGTGGCCGTGTTGCGGTGAATTTGTCGGTACAACAGCTGCAGCAACCTGATTTACTGGATTTTTTACAACAGGAACTGCAGCACTATAAGCTGGACGCTAACCTGCTTGAGCTGGAAATCACCGAAACAGCCATGATGCGAGATGCAGATCACTGCCTTGAAGTGATGCATCAGCTTAAAGCTCTTGGTTTTACTCTGGCGCTGGATGATTTTGGTACCGGTTATTCGTCTTTGGGTTATCTGAAACGTTTCCCTATCGATACCTTAAAAATTGATCGGGCTTTTATCAAGGATATGGATACGTCCGAGCAAGACCGTAATATCACCTCCACCATTATCCGACTGGCTGGTTATCTGAAAATTGCGGTAGTCGCAGAAGGTGTTGAAACTGAAATGCAGGCGTATTTACTGCACGTGATGGGATGTCAGGTGGTACAAGGTTATTTATTCAGCCCACCTGTCCATCCGGAACAAATTGCGTTGTTGTTAGATAAAGAACCGAAGAAAGAAAACGAATTGTAGGGGCTGGGCTTGCCCCGCCCGTCTCAAATTCCAATTCAATTCGGGCAAGCAGCGCAGCCAACAAAGCTGCAGCTTCAAGTACGGCGGCGAATACCCTAATTAGTTGGTGTTGCAGCGCGGCGGCAAGAGATTGAGACCCCAGGAGCATAGCTGTCTATGCGACTGGGGCGAGAGAGTGCAGGCAACAAAGCTGCGGCGCCAAATACGACGGGTAAGACCCTAAGTAATTGAAGTTGCAGCGCGGCGGCAAGTGCACGAGACCCCAGGAGCATAGTAGTCCTATGTGACTGGGACGAGCAGCGCAGCCAACAAAGCTGCGGCTTCAAAGACGACGGGTCTTTTATTCGTCGCGTTTTTCGCGGCCTAGTAGATCCATCGCCGCTAAACGCGCATCTTTGCCCTGATACAACACCTGGTAAATTTGCTCTGTAATAGGCATTTCCACACCTACACGTTGCGCCAGATTAAAGACTTCCTTGGCATTACGATAACCTTCCACCACTTGACCTATGCTCGTCATGGCTTCGTCTACGCCTTTACCTTCTCCTAATAACAGACCAAAACGTCTGTTACGGGACTGGTTGTCGGTACAGGTTAAAACTAAGTCGCCTAAACCCGCCATGCCCATAAAGGTTTCTTTTTTTGCACCTAAAGCACAACCTAAACGGCACATTTCAGTTAAACCACGGGTAATTAACGCTGTGCGGGCATTGGCACCAAAGCCAATGCCATCGGCCATACCTGCACCTATAGCGATGACGTTTTTCACAGCACCACCGAGTTGCACGCCAATAAAATCAGGATTGGTATAGACCCTGAAGGTTTTAGTGCAATGCAATAAATCGGATAAGGTGGTAATAAATTCTGGATCAGTAGAGGATAACGAAATAGCTGTCGGTAAACCTTTGGCCAGTTCTTTGGCAAAGGTTGGTCCTGACAACACAGCTAAGGACACTTCTTCGCCGAGGATTTCTTTGGCAACATCCTGCAGCAAACGACCGGTTTCCGGCTCCAGACCTTTGGTGGCCCAGGCCACTCGGGCATGGGGCTGTAAATAAGGTTTAATTTGTCTTAGCGTGTCGGCAAAAGCATGGCTAGGCACAGACAATAAAATATCCCGGCATGCCCCTACTGCGTACGCCAGATCATCAGTCACAGCCAAAGAGTCAGGCAAGCGGATGTCCGGTAAATAGCGCTGATTCATCCGCTGTTCGCTCATCACACGAATATCATCGGCATTCCTGCCCCACAACAGAGTTGGGTTACCATTACGGGCCAGTGAAATAGCAAGGGCGGTCCCATACGAGCCCGCCCCTAACACAGCAATTGCAGCGTTCATCTTAAGACTGTAGTTCTACGCCTTGCTGGGCCTGAGCTTCAGCTTGACGTTTTTGCACATATTGAGCAAATAAGGCATCAAAATTTACAGGTGCCAGATTCAGTTGTGGGAAAGTGCCGCGGTTTACCAGGTTAGACACCGCTTCGCGGGCATAAGGGAACAGAATGTTTGGGCAGAACGACGCTAACATATGCGCCATTTGTGCATCTTCCAGCACTGGCACGCTGAAAATACCAGCCTGCTGTACTTCACATAAAAACGCCACTTCTTCTTCAAGGCGAGCAGTTACAGTCAGAGATAACACCACTTCAAAGGTATTGTCGTCTAACTTTTCGCTACGTGTATCTAAGTCTAATTGAATAGCTGGCTGCCACTCTTTACGGAATATTGCCGGCGCGTTAGGTGACTCATAAGAAATGTCTTTGACGTAAATACGCTGGATGGCAAATTGTTCAGAGGCTTGTTGTTCGGCCATGATAAATCCTAGTTTTAATAATATTTAGTGATAGCTAAAAAGCCCGCTGCGGTTAAGCAGAGAGCATCGCATTCAAAGTACCGGCATTTTCCAGTGCAAAAAGATCGTCACAACCACCGACATGAGTATCGCCAATAAAAATTTGCGGCACTGTGGTGCGGCCATTGGCCCGTTCAATCATAGCTGGACGCAACTCTGGCTGTTCATCGATTTTAATTTCGTCAAACTGCACGCCTTTTTGGCTTAATAACGCCTTAGCGCGAACACAATAAGGACAATAGGCCTTAGTGTAAATAGTGACTTGTGCCATCTGGACTCCGACTTACGTTTTACTTTTTAACCACAGGCAGGTTTGCACCAGTCCAGGTATTCATGCCGCCCTGTAAAACAAAGACTTTTGTATAGCCTTGTTTGGTCAACGTAGCGGCTGCGCCTTGTGCAGACATACCTGCCTGACAGACTACTATGATGGGTGCGTCTTTTTTGTTTTCAAGTCCTGCAACGGCTTGGCTGTTGATTTGTTCCGTTGTCAGATGACGTGCGCCGGTAATATGGCCCTTTTTAAAGTCTGCTTCAGTACGGATATCAATGACAGTGGCATCTTCTCTGTTCACCAGCAACGTCAGTTGAGTTGGACTAATTTGTTTTACCGAAGAAGTTAAGGATTTAATCCAACTGACGATTAAGGCTAAAAATAACGCCACCCATGCGGCGGTCAGGTACGGATGATTACTTAAAAAATCAATATATTGCTGCATAAACACCATTCTGTTTCATTTCAGGAGCAAAACTTTGCGGCCGAGTATACCTAGTTTGATAAAAGAATGCAGCATTGAAGCCCTATCCGTACTATTTCGTCACTGTTTTCACAGGAAAAACAAGGTAAGATAGGCTATCAAGCAATCTTTAAATGACAAAGCACGGAGCCATGAGTATGCAGCCGAAAAAGCCGTTAGTCTTACTGATATTGGATGGATGGGGATACAGAGAAGAACGTGAGTCTAATGCCATTTTACAAGCCAATACCCCGGTAATGGACAAGTTATGGGCAGAATATCCTCATACACTGATCTCTGGCTCTGGTCTGGACGTAGGTTTGCCAGATGGTCAGATGGGTAACTCTGAAGTAGGCCATGTCAATTTAGGCTCAGGCCGTGTGGTCTATCAGGATTTTACCCGTATCACCAAAGCTATTAAAGACGGTGATTTTTTTACCAACCCAGTGCTGGTTGAAGCGACACAAGCTGCAGTACGTCACGGCAAAGCTGTGCATCTGATGGGCTTGTTATCACCTGGTGGCGTGCACAGCCACGAAGATCATATTATTGCGATGATTGATTTAGCCAAACAACAAGGCGCGACTGAAATCTATCTGCATGCCTTTTTAGACGGCCGTGATACCCCACCACGCAGTGCTGAAGCTTCATTGCAAAGGGTAGAAGATCACTTTAAGGCTATAGGTGTGGGTCAGGTTGCTTCTGTGATTGGCCGTTATTTTGCGATGGACCGCGATAAACGCTGGGATCGTGTACAGGCCGCTTACGACTTACTGACGCAGGGCAAAGCTTTATTTACTGCGACCACCGCAGTGGACGCATTAAAAGCTGCCTACAGCCGCGATGAAAATGATGAGTTTGTCAAAGCGACCGCCATTAAAAATGCTGCTGGTGATGTAATTAAAATGCAGCAAGGCGACAGCCTGATTTTTATGAACTTCCGTGCCGACCGCGCCCGTCAGTTCAGCCGTGCTTTTATTGATGCCGATTTCACAGGTTTTGCCCGTGAGTATCAGCCGCAACTGGCAAGCTTTGTGATGCTGACTGAATACGCTGCTGATATTAAAGCACCTTGTGCTTACCCACCAGAAAGCCTGAACAACGTTTTAGGTGAATGGCTGGCCAAACACCAGAAAACTCAGTTACGTATTTCCGAAACTGAAAAATATGCCCACGTCACCTTTTTCTTTAGCGGTGGCCGTGAAGATGTATTTGATGGTGAACAACGTATTCTGGTGCCATCGCCTAATGTCGCCACTTACGATTTGCAGCCAGAAATGAATTCCACCGAATTGACCAACAAACTGGTGGGAGCCATTCACAGCGGCGAGTTTGATGTGATCATCTGTAACTATCCAAATGGCGATATGGTCGGTCATACCGGTATTTTATCCGCAGCTATTAAAGCAGTTGAAGCCGTCGATCACTGTATTGGCCGTGTAGTTGAAGCCTTACAGCAAGTGGGCGGTGAATGTTTAATTACAGCCGACCATGGTAATGCTGAGCAAATGCAGGATCCGGAATCTGGTCAGGCTCACACAGCCCACACCAGCGATCCTGTGCCACTGATTTATGTGGGCCGTCATGCCGCAGTGACGCCAGGTGGTATTTTAAGTGATATAGCTCCAACTATGCTGCACTTAATGGGTATGCCTATCCCTGCTGAAATGACAGGCAAAATTCTGATGAAGACAAATTAATGCCAGTAAGACTCGTCAACTCTAGAGTAAGGATGCAGCAGAGCTTAGCTCTGCTGCTCTGTTTAGGCACAACCGTAGTTGCTGCTCAGGATCAAAAAGAGGTGCAGCAGGAACTGTCGCAACTCAAAGGTCAAATTCAGCAAACCGAAAAAGAACTGAAGCAACAACAAAAAGCTTTTACCAAAGCACAGGATCTATTGAAATCGGCCGATCAATCCTTAGCAAAGCTGGCACGGCAAATTCGACAAAGTAATGCAGAGCTTACAGAACTGCATAAGCAACAACAGCAACTGGAATTGCAGCAGCAACAACTGCAACAGAGTTTTGAATTGCAAAAATCCTTGCTGGCACAGCAACTGAAAGGCGCTTTTATTACTGGTGAGCATGACTACACCAAGATGCTGCTGAACCAGCAAGACAGCAATAAGCTGGAACGGGTACTGACTTATTATCAGTATTTAAATCAAGCGCGTATGCAGCAGATCAAAGAAATTGAACAGACTGCCGAAGCATTAAAACAAGTTGAGCTGGAGTTGCAGGGTAAAGCAGAGCAACAGCAAGAATTACAGGCCCAGCTGAAAGAACAACAGCAGGAACTGACAGAAGCAAAAACCAGTCAGTTGGCTTCAGTAAAAAAAATGAAGAGCTTTTTGACGGACCAGGAACAGCAACTGGACTACCTGAAACAAAATGAACAAAGCCTGCAGAACACCTTAGGTAAATTAAAAGCTGCAGCTATTGCTGCAAAAAAACGTATCAATCTGCCGAAAACCAAAGGCAAATTACCTTGGCCTGTGCAAGGCGATATTTTACAGGGTTACGGGGAAAAACGTCTGGCTGGTGTCAGCTCTCGTGGCATATTGATAGCTGCGGCTGAAGGCTCAAAAGTCAAAGCAGTGGCTGATGGTCAGGTGATTTATGCTGACTGGTTAAAAGGTTATGGTTGGGTCATAGTGCTGGACCATGGCAATGGTGTGATGAGCTTGTACGGCCATAATCAAACTTTATTAAAAAAACCAGGTGAAGCAGTGAACGCCAGTGAAGCAGTAGCTTTAGTCGGAGCCAGTGGTGGTCAGGCTCAAGCCGGATTGTATTTTGAGATCAGGCAAAAAGGCACAGCCATTAACCCTATTACCTGGTTACAGAAACGCGCAGGATCTTAGTCAATGAAGTATCTATTAAGCTTAGCTTTTGCGCTTTGCAGTTTGCCCTCTGTTGCCGCCAAAGTGGCTATTGTGATTGATGACATTGGTTACCATCAGATTGACTACAAGCTACTGGAATTGCCTTATGATCTGACTTTTGCAGTGATCCCTCATACAACCCATAGCAACGCAGTGGCTAAGGCCGCTTACCAGAAGCGACGTGATGTGATTTTACATATGCCAATGGAGTCTGCACGTCGGGCTGATTTAAGTAAAAATGCATTAAAAATCACGATGAACCGCTCCCAAATCGAGCATAAATTGCAGGCTGCTTTTGCTGATGTACCTTATGCCATAGGCGTCAATAACCATATGGGCAGTTACTTCACAGAACAGGCAGACGTGATGGACTGGACTTTAGGATACATTGCCAAACGTCAGCTATTTTTCCTCGATAGTAAAACCACAGCCCGCAGTCAGGCTGGTGTTTATGCAAAAAAACACCAGATGCCACTACTGACTCGTCAGGTATTTCTGGATAACGATCGCTCCTATCAGGCCTTGGATAAGCAATTTAAGCTAATGATTAAACTGGCAAAACAACATCAGTATGCGGTAGCCATTGGCCATCCTTATCCGGAAACTTACGCCTATCTGAAAAAACATTTAGGCGATTTAGCAACACAAGGAATTGAAGTGGTGAAGTTATCTGCGTTGCTGCCTACCGACTATCCGGTGATGACGGCAGCACAAACTGCAGACCTGCCTTTATCTTTACCTGAACGGGACCCAGTGCAACTTGCAGCTGTTAATGGCATGGAGAATAACCCAATGAACACCCAAGCAAAAACACAGATTTCAGAACCCGTATTTGTGCCAGCCATCGAAGAGCCCGCCGCAATTATTGCGATGTACAGTCAACAATGGGATATACCGGAATTGCTGAACCCTTTGACTTTAGCTGTGATTAGGCCTGTTTCGACGCTGATACAAAAACCCTGGTCCTTACCTGAGCCTGTGAAAAAACCGGCCAGCTCAGTGCCCTTTTATCAGCTAGGAAGTAGCTTTTAACTAAAATGGGGTCAGATCACATTGTTAACTGTTAACAATGTGATCTGACCCCATTTTCAGAACTATCAAGCAGCCATTGCAGCCTGTAGTTTCTTCATCGCATTTTTCTCTAACTGACGTACCCGCTCAGCAGACACCTGATAGCGGTCAGCCAGCTCTTGCAACGTCAGTTTCTGATCATCTAACCAACGGGCACGGATAATGTCCTGACTACGGTCGTCCAGCGTACGCACTGCTGCTTGCAGACGATCTACTGACGCATTATCCCATTGATCTTCTTCAATACGATTGGCTAAATCTGAGCCTTTATCCTGCAGATAAAATACCGGCGCAGTGTAATTACTTTCGTCTTCATCATCCGAAGCATCAAAAGGCATATCGTGATTGCTCATACGGGATTCCATTTCCAGCACTTCGTGTACAGGAACACCTAACGAATCCGCCACATTTTGCACTTCTTCTTTGCTGAACCAGCCTAAATGCTTTTTGGCTTTGCGCAGATTAAAAAACAGCTTACGTTGTGCTTTGGTGGTGGCCACTTTGACAATGCGCCAGTTTTTCAGCACAAACTCGTGAATTTCAGCTTTGATCCAGTGCACAGCAAAAGACACTAAGCGCACGCCCACTGTAGGGTCAAAACGTTTTACTGCTTTCATCAGGCCAATATTGCCTTCCTGGATCAGGTCACTGATAGGTAAACCATAACCAGAATAACTACGGGCAATATGCACCACAAAGCGCAGGTGAGACATAATCAGCACACGGGCCGATTCTAAATCACCGTCTTGTTGTAATTTTTCAGCTAAAGAACGCTCTTCTTCTGCTGTGAGCATTGGGATAGTACTTACCGCATGAGTGTAAGCTTCTAGGCTGCCACTTCCAGCCACTGTCAGATTCATCATTTGTGAAGCCTGAGTCATGTAATTTCCCCTAATCGCTTGATTGGGTCAAATCTTAGCACTCTTTAACGGAGAGTGCTAAAAAAATTTTCTGGTTTTAAGACCGGAATTGAATAAGCCCTATTTTTTAATAATATCAATTCATATATAAAGGCTAATTTTTCTTATATGATAAATTTAGAACTTACGGTCGTTCGTAATGAAAAAAATAAAAACAACTTAAGGCACTTCTATGTATTGTTATGTCGCCCGTCAGCCTATTTTTGATCGCCAAAAAGCCGTAACAGGCTATGAATTGTTATTTCGGGATGGCATAAACAACTGTTTTCCTAACATTAATGCAGATGAAGCCACATCTAAGCTCATCACTCAGCACCATTTATTGCTTGGGGTTGAAAAGATCACCAGCGGTAAACAAGCTTTTATTAACTTCTCAGCAGACACCTTAATTCACCACTTCCCTACTTCTATAGATCCAAACAGCATGGTGATCGAAATCCTCGAAACCGTGCCTATCAGTGATGAACTGCTGACCGCCTGTAAAGAACTGCATAAAATGGGTTATCGCCTGGCACTAGACGATCATGATTTTGATGCCAAGTGGGACGTGTTTTTACCTTATGTCAGCATTATTAAGGTGGATGTGCAGATGTTTAACATACTGCAAATCAGCAAATATTTGCGCCGTATTGCTAAATACCCCGTCACTTTACTGGCAGAAAAAGTAGAAACGGCTGACGAATACGAACAACTTAAACAGTTGGGTTTTGATTTATATCAGGGCTACTTTTTTGCGCGCCCGGAAATGCTGAAGCACAAACAACTGGGAAGTAACAAACTGAATCTGCTGGCTCTTATCGGCGAATCCAGCAAAGTACGACTGGATTTTGATGTACTGGCGGCCATAGTCGAACGTGATTTGGATATGTCGTACAAATTGCTGCGCTTCATAAACAGTGTCAATTTTGCCCGCAAACAGAGTATAGGGTCACTGAAGCATGCCATGGTTTATATGGGAGAGGCTGAACTGAAGAAGTTTATCTCCCTGCTTGCCCTCGCGAATCTGGCAGAAGGCCAATCCGATGAGTTGTTAGTGATGTCGCTGATCCGTGCACGCTTTTGTGACCGTCTGGCTAATATTCGTGGCGACACAGAAAATCCGCCAGCTGCCTTTTTAACAGGTTTGTTTTCTTTGGTGGATGCCTTGCTGGAGCAACCATTGGAAGAGTTACTGGCGCAATTGCCGTTGTTACCCGAAATAAAAGCAGCCTTGCTGGAAAATAAAGGCGTGTTGGCGGATTATCTGACGGTTGAACGTACTTTTGAGCATGGTTTATGGCAACAACAAACTGAACTGTCGTCCCGCATGGTGCCGGAGACAGTCGATTTAAACCTGGTTTATTTTGAGGCTGTGGAATGGGGGCAACGCCTGCTGACAGTACAGCAACATTAACCCCCTGTTGTCCTTCTCTAAAGACCTGTCGCTTCGATCTGGCTGATATTACGACGTACAGCCAGGAAGGAGCCGACAAAACCTAGTCCTACGGCAACCAGCAATAAATAACCTAACTCAGAGAGACTGAGTGGCTGCAGAGTAAAAGTACTTTCGTACAACTGAGTCACGCTGGCGATAGCATGTTTTAACCACCACAGCAGCACTTCTTCAATTAAAAACGTCAGCACGCCACCAAAAAAGCCAAGCCAGATACCCGTATATAAAAATGGCCGCTGAATATAACTGTTGGTGGCGCCGACCAGTTTCATTACTTCGATTTCATCTTTTTTATTCAAGATCATCAGTCGAATGGTGTTACCCACCACCAAAAGCACAGCCACCATCAGTAATAAAGCCACAGCGATAGCCACCTGACGAACTAAGCTGACAATAGCATCCAGCCGTTCTAACCAGCCGATATCCAGCTTCGCCAGTTCGACATAACGTTCCTGTTGTAATTGATTTAGCAAAGCCGATGCAGCAACACTGGAGGTGTTTTTTGGACTCACCAGCATCACATGAGGCAAAGGGTTGTCTTCTATGTAACTTAACGCATCACCAAAACCAGATTCAGCAGTGAATTCAGCCAGTGCCTGGCTTTTATCAATAAACTGCACATCCGCCACTTCAGGGTTGGCCTGCAGTAATGCTATCAGTTCAGCAATCTGAGTTTCATTGGTATCCGCTTTTAAAAACAAACTGATTTGAGCGGCCTGGTCAACACTGGTGCTGACCTGCTGCAGGTTTTTCACCATCAAATGCAAAGTGACAGGTAAAGTTAAACTGACACCAAGCACAGCCACTGTTAATAAAGAAGAAGCAGGAGTCAGCCAGATCTCACCTAAACTCGCTAAAGCCTGACGAATATGATGCACCCAAAACATCACAAATTTGCTCCACAGACTTTGTTTCACTGCAGTAGCGCCCGTAGCCCGGCCCTGAAATAAAATACTCATTCGTCGGCTCCAAACGAAGTTAAGCCATCGTTGATCATGCGGCCATTTTTTAACGTCAGAGTACGGTAACGCATCCGGGCCAATAAACTTAAATCGTGGCTGGCAATTAACACAGACACGCCGACCTGATTAAAGGCTTCAAATACATTCATAATGTCTTTGGATAAATCCGGATCCAGGTTACCTGTGGGTTCGTCTGCCAGCAGTAAAGGAGGACGGTTCACCACAGCCCGGGCAATGCCAACACGTTGTTGCTCACCACCAGATAAGGTGTGAGGCAGGCAACGGACTTTATCCAATAACCCTACTTTATCTAAAGCCGCATGCACACGTTTGGTCATGTCTTTGCCGCTAAAACCTTCGATCACTAAAGGCAAGGCCACATTGTCGAACACGCTATGGTTCATCAGCAGCTTATGGTTCTGGAAAATCATACCTATGTCACGGCGTACATAAGGCACCTGACCTTTGTTCACCCGGCTTAAGTCCACACCATTAATAAATACTTTGCCTGTGCTTGGACGCTCAATCAGACTAATCAGTTTTAATAAGGTACTTTTACCTGCCCCTGAATGCCCTGTTAAAAAGGCCATTTCGCCTTTTTCCAGATGAAAACTGACCCTGTCCAGCGCAACAAAACCACCGCTATAACTTTTTGTGACTTGCTCAAAACGCAACATAATCAGAGATCCCTGGCAAACAATGCCTTAATAAAATCTTTACTATCAAACACCCGCAAGTCATCGATGCCTTCACCGACACCAATATAACGAATAGGTAATTTAAACTGATCAGCGATAGCGAAAATAACACCACCTTTAGCTGTGCCATCCAGTTTGGTTAAGCTGATGCCGCTAATATCCACTGCTTCTTTAAACAACCGCGCCTGACTTAACGCATTTTGTCCTGTGCCAGCGTCCAGTGTCAGCATCACTTCATGCGGCGCATTGGCATCGATTTTTTTCATCACTCTGACTATTTTTTTCAGCTCTTCCATTAAATGAGCTTTGTTTTGCAAGCGACCGGCGGTATCAGCAATTAAAACATCTACACCCCGGGCTTTGGCTGCCTGATAGGCATCAAAAATAACTGAAGCACTGTCAGCACCGCTATGCTGCGCTATCACAGGAATGGCATTACGCTCACCCCATACCTGCAACTGTTCAACAGCTGCAGCTCTGAAAGTATCGCCAGCAGCTAACATCACCGACTTGCCTTGTTGCTTAAACTGCTGCGCCATTTTGCCAATAGTGGTGGTTTTACCTACACCATTCACACCTACCATCAGAATGACAAAAGGACCATCAGCGCCTTTTAGTTGTAGTGGTTGCTCAACATCATCCAGCAACAGCGCCATTTCCTGCTGCAGCTTGTCGTATAAGGCATCAGCATCTTTTAACTGTTTACGATTAGCATGTTGCACCAGCTGATTGATCAGCTTCTGACTGGTATCCACACCTACGTCGGCCATCAACAGCTGAGTCTCTAATTCTTCATATAAATCGTCATCAATTTTTTTTCCTAAAAACAGACTGGCTAAACCATTGCCTAAATTCTGGCTGGTCTTGGTTAAACCTTGTTTTAGACGGGCAAAAAAACCAGGACGTTCGGCCGGTTGCGGTTGCAACACACTGGCAGGAGCAGGAGCTGCTGCAGTCGCAGTTTCTGATGTTGTCGTTTCAGGCTCAGAGTAAACAACCTCAGCCTGTGTATTGGCTTCTGCCACTTCAGTTGTCACATCAGCAACTTCTGTCACTTTTGTATCAGCTTCTGCCTGTTGCTCTGTTGCCGGGATCGGCTGTTCCACTGCAGTATTAGCAGGTGCAGCCTCTGCTTTTTTACCAAAACCAAGCCAGGAGAAGAGTTTATTTTGCTTTGTCATAAAGGTCGCTGCCAGAAGATCCGAAAACTAAGGTAAAATTGACCCATATAGTACCATCTTTAAGATGCAGGACAAAAATACTCAATGAAAACAGCAAAGGGCCGCAGTACAGCTCCGGCACATCAGGGGCCAGGTTTTGTCAGGCTGATTAGTGGCAAATGGAAAGGCCGGCGTTTACCCGTTTTGGATGCCGCAGGATTAAGACCAACTTCAGACAGAGTCAAAGAAACACTGTTCAACTGGCTGATGCAGGACGTGGCGGGCAGCACTGTACTCGATTGTTTTGCTGGTAGCGGCAGCTTGGGTTTAGAAGCGTTATCGCGTTATGCCGATTTTGTCTTGTTACTGGAAAAAGAAGCCAAAGCAGCGACTTTACTGAAACAACATCTAAAAAGTCTGGGCAGCGACCAAGCTGAAGTTCTGCAGACAGACACTTTGTTGTGGCTACAAAAACCAGCAGTGCGTCAGTTTGATTTGGTTTTTATTGATCCACCTTTCCGACAAGATATGGCGCTACCTTGCTGTAAAGCCTTGGCAGAACAAGGTTGGCTCAAACCCGGTGCACTGATTTATCTGGAAACAGAAAAAGAACTGGCTTTGGATCAGCTTCCGGCAGATTGGCTGTTATTAAAGGAAAAAGTGGCAGGGCAACTGGCTTATAGGCTCTGGCAACAACCTTAAACCCGAAAACAGAAAAGGCGCCATCAGGCGCCTTTTCCAAATAAAAATTCGATTAGCTTGCGCTACGGGCTTTGATTGCTTCCAGGATTGGAGAAGCAGCAAAACCATTGCTGGTTGCCCACTCCAGATCACCTGATTTAGCAACCTGACTACCTGGCAACTGCTTGATGATGAATTCAGCTGTGTCAGCTGCGTTGTGTTTAATAGCGTGACGAACTAAAGGTAAGCCATCACAAACGATACCATCATACACGTTCTTTAAACGCATACGGTTGTCAGATAAAGTTTTGCGAAGGTTATTTTTGTTGTTATCAGCCACATAAGCACAGATAGATTGGACGGTCTGATCATTTGCAGAAGCAACAGGTGCAACAAATTGAACAGCAGCGATGGCGATTAAAGCAACAAATTTAAATTTCATAACAAGCTCCGGTGTTGGCTAACACTGATCTCAAGATCAGGCTGATTGGTCTGTATAAACAGGCTGAAACTTCAACAACAGCATATTTGCCGTTATTTATCAGCGAACACGAAAGGAGGAGCTTTGATACCAGCGAACTGGCTTAGATGCGTCCTACGTAATCATCAGATTACGGCAGCCCAGCCATCGTAGGTTTCCCCTTAGATCTGCAGCTTTGCGTGTACTCCCTTTCGGGAGACTTGCCTTTCGAGCGCGCGCATTTTAAGCAGGCAGCGCTTTTTATGCAAGAAGAATTTTAACCTTGTTTAACAAAGTTAAAGTATTGACTCTAAAAGAACTATTCATCCAGACAGCAAGACTTTTAGCCGTCTGAGTTTTGAGTTTCAGGAACAAGCTCCATACCCAGATTGCTTAATCCTTGTTCACGTACCCAGGCTTTCAGCATTTGCACTTGCTCGCGCTGGAAACCATCATTTAATGGTGTCACCAGCTCAATCAATTCTGACAGACAGTCCATTTCATATTCCATGAGCTCATGATCGCGCACCCACTTTTTCAATTCAGCTTCAGTGGTAATGTCGATATCCTCAGCCTGATATTCAATTAAGCGGGCAACTGAGGCCTGAGAAATTTTAGCCACGTTAACAAACTCAGTCGCATCCTGTGACAAAATGCCATTTAACATCGAATCCAAAGCTGTCGCCGTATCAATAGCCGGATACACACCAAACATATCAAACTGACTTTGGTCTGGTGTCGCAAGCTCTAACTCATTGCATAAACGCTCAAAGTTAATTTTAACTTTTTTTACAAACAGCCATTCCCACACCAGATTCAGAATATCACGGCATAACTTGGTATCGCCAAAACCTGTGACTTCACTAAATAGCTGATAATTGGGTAACATACGTTCCAGCAAAGTAGCAGCTATAGCTGCTTGCTGATAAAACCCCAGTTCACGCATATTCTGGAAGTTGTTTGCTTTTTGTTTCATGCTTTATCCATTTTGGTCTGGCCGCTCTGGCTGCGCATCATACACAAGCGCAAGCTGACAGAAAACACTGTTATTTTTATTCAGTGTACTATCGGCATAGCACTAATGCGAATATGATCAGAAACTTAGTCAGTCCTTCTCCACACTGAACACAGGTGACTTTATGTTGATGACCATGACCACCCCAGCTTTGTTATTTCCTGCTATCTCTTTGTTGTTATTGGCTTACACCAATAGGTTTTTAGTCCTGGCCCAGCTTATTCGTCAGTTGAATACCCGCGAGAGTGGGCAAGTGCGGGACATGGCCAAACGCCAGATAGAAAACTTACGGCAACGGATGTTTTTAATACGCTCTATGCAGCGTTGGGGCGTGATTAGTTTTGTGCTTTGTACTTTATCGATGTTTTTTCTGTTTATGCAGTGGGGTATGGCAGGCCAGATCGCCTTTGGCGCCAGTCTGGCCAGTTTAATGCTGAGTTTACTGGTGTCTCTGTATGAAATTCAAATTTCCTGTAATGCAATAAAAATAGAGCTGGAAAGTATGGAGCAAGAGCAGGTTTAACCTGCTCTCAATTCCTCAAGCTGTTGCTCTAATGCATTGCAGCTGGCCTTTGTGTCCTGTTGCTGGATAGATAAAATAATTTCGCCAACTGGCAGGCCAAATTTATACAGGGTCGACTGATTCATCAGTTGTTTTGGCGTCACCAAATAAAGCCAGTCTTCCACTTTCACTTCAATGACCCCATCATCATCCGGGATTTGCAGCACATATTCCCAGTACAAAGTATTACCAGCCTGCTGGCCAGTCGCCTGTCCTGTTACATCTGCAGCTGAACCTGTGACCTTACCTTCTTTGTCTACCGCCAGTTGCCAAATCCGTTGTTCCACCCGGCCATCACTAAAATGAAACAACTCAAACAAAGTTCCTTTATTGTCTTGCCACTGGCCACAAAGTTGCGCCTCAAAACGCACACTTTGTTTACCTTGCCAGTTTTTTACCACGCCGTAAGCATTCAACGATCCGCTGAAATAATCAGGTAAATGAAAGGCCGGGGTTTGTTGCTGATAATCCTGAACCTGGTGACTACAGCCCCAGAGTAACAAGGGCGCAAACAAAGCAATAAAACGCATAACAGAAGCTCCTCAATGAGTATGACAAGCTATACGCAGCGAATGTCGCACTGGCTCAGTCCTGCACCAAATCAAAACAGCAATAAAAGGTGGCGCCCTCTCCTTCCACAGAATCAAAGCCAATTAAACCATTCATGCCGTGCACCAGCTCTTTCGAGATCGCAAGGCCCAGACCCGTGCCGCCTGTTTGTCTGGTGTCAGAGGCATCAGCCTGCGAAAAACGCAGGAAAATACGATCGCGGAATTTTTCCGGGATCCCTGGACCTTGATCAGCCACAGCGATACGCACTAACTTTTCATTCAGGCTTAACTCAACCACCACTGTTGCGGCAGTGGGCGAGAACTTAATCGCATTACTTAAGAAGTTTGATAACACCTGAATAAAACGTTTGGCGTCTACTTTAATGCAGGCGTCTGTCACTGTGGTTTGAATACTGAGCTGAATATGCCGCTCCTGCGCCATCACTTTGTTGGCATCCAGGGCTTGTTGGATTAAAGGCAATACCAACTGTGCTTTTAAATCAAACTGCATTTTACCTGCTGCTATTTTTTCGATATCCAGCAAATCGTTAATCAGCAAGGTGAGGCGCTGGCAGTTTTTATAAGCAATTCCAATCAGACTGCTCACTTTTTCAGGCATATCTCCCATGGCTCCGCCATGTAACAGTCCTAATGCTCCGGTTATAGAGGTTAAAGGAGTACGCAGCTCATGGCTGACCGTAGAGACAAATTCATTTTTCAGCCGCTCTATGCGTTTACGGTCACTGATATCACGCACAGTACAAATGTAAATCAGTCGTCCTTGTCGGCGGATCACAGACAACGCCATTTCCATAGAGAACGTGCTGCCGTCAGCCCTTAATCCTTCCAATTCACGGTTGCACCCTAACAAAGGTTTCACCCCAGGGGTAGGTAAATAGGCTTGTTGTAACTCCTGATGTTGCCTGTACAAAGGCGGTAGCAGGTTAGTGGCGTAATGCCCCAGTAAGTCTTCCGCTTTGCAGCGAAATAGCACCTGGGCAGCAGGGTTCATACTGGCAATACGCCCATTTTCATCAATAGTAATAATGCCATCAACCACATTATTTAAAATGGTTTGAGTGTGCTGTGCATATTCTTTGCTGATTTGCTCTGCATCTTTACGCTGTGCCACAGATAAGGTTTGTGCCATCACAGCAGCAATGGCACTGACAAAAGCTTCTTCATCAGAGTGCCATTGCCGCCTGGGTCCTCTATGTTCAAGGCACAATACGCCTACCACTTTACCGGCAATCATAATACCTGCGTCCAGCATAGAACTGATGCCCAAAGGTTTCAGATAGAACTCAGCAAATTCGCTGGTTGCAGGGTCATTTATTGCGTCATTCGCACAAATCCAGCCACGCGAGGCAACAGCAGCAAAATAATGTGGATAATCGGCTTGCCTTAGCAGCAACTGTCCCGGTTGTGGCTCACCTTCGCTTTGATGCAAAGCCAGACAAAACATTTCATCGCCTTGCTCAGACAACATCCAGACACTGACTCTGTTGCATAACACTGCATCCGCGGTAAAACGCACTAAACTATTGGCAAAAGCCAGACTGTCGCCACTTGCAACAGCTTCATCCATCACCAACTGAGCCAAAGTACTGCGCTGACGCTGAGTCCTGAGCTGGCTGTCTTTTTCTTCTGTTTCAGACTTTTTCCTGCTGCTGATATCCAGGCAAATCACCACAAAACCAGTCAACTGCCCCTGCTCACTGAACACTGCATCACACTCCAGACTCAGCCAACAGCTTTGGCCTGAGGCAGCATAATAAAGTAGCTCTTCGGAAAAACCCTTGCCTGCAGTGATCGCCTGCTGGATCTGCTGTAGTGTCATGGCATCGGTTTTCTGATGAGCCATCACCTGCATGAGTGCTTTGCCCGTTAAATAGCTGGCTTTATAGCCAGACAGACGTTCGAATGCAGGATTCACCCACTCAATAAAACCTTCTGGATCAGTCACAACTACCCCATTGCTGGTACGACTCACCACTAATGACAAGCGGTCTACCGAGGCGGTGCCTTGTTCAACTTTATGCTCCAGTTGGGCAAAGGCATCACGAAGCCGGGTCGCCATTAAATCAAAAGAATGGATCAAACCATTCAATTCAAACACAGGCGTCTGATACAGGCTAAAGTCAGTTCTATCGCCACTGGCAAGAAGATCAGCACGACGGTGTAAGGCTTCAATAGGTTGCACCAATTTGCGGCTTAAAACAAAAATCAACACAGCACCAATAATCACAGCCAATAGAATTAACCACAGCGCCTGTAACGAGTTTTCATCAACAAAACTCATCAACTGCTGCTGTGGCAAAACCACCGCGATGCGTAGTATTAATCCTTGCGGGTCGTTAAATTTTGTCAGGTTCAGCAAATAATCCTGACCATCCAGTTCAAACTGCTGCTGTTTTTGTGGCGCCTGCAGTCTATCCAGCAGCATTGCTGCAGTTTGGATCAATGGATCTTCACTTTGGCTGGCCATCAACTGGCTGGTCACTAAGCCTTTTTCGGATAACAGCGCTGCCCGGCTGGATGAAGCAATCAAATGCCCTTGCTGATCGGTGATAAAAATCAGTCCCTTCCCATCCAGAGGCTGGGCCTGAAGATAAAGCTGCAAATGACGCAAACTAATGTCGGCCGCCACAACAGCCTTAAGCTGGCCATTGCTATCGTAGGTAGGCGCAGCCAGTCCAACACCAAGGCCATCATAGGATCGGTATTTGTAGATGGGATACCAGCTGGGTTTACCTTGCTGCACCGCATGTTGAAACCAGCTACGGGTTCGCACATCGTATGCTGTCCCTTGCTCCAGTGCAGCTCCTGGTAACCCCAGGTTTTGTAAGGTGTAGCGTACCCGGACCAAGTCGCGCTGTTGCATCGAACTCATCAGAGTCAACTGACCATTACCTGCATCTCTGTTGACTCCGAGATAACGACCATTCGCAAAACCTACCGAGACATAAGTTAGATAAGGTGCATTCCTGATTTGTACCGTCATATAACGTGACAAATCCTGCTCAGATTGCAAATTAAGCATGCCACTGTCTATCGATTGTAATGTCGAATCCAGCACTGTTTTTGGTACTGCGAGCAAATGCTGCAAATGAGAATTCACACGCAAGCTGATTTGCTCTGCCAGTTTCTGGCCATAATGCAAAGCGGCCTGTTGTCCATTGATATAGGAAATCAGGCCAACCAAACCTGCAGTGAAAATAAACAGCAGCAACACGGGCACTGTGAAGAAAAGCCGCAGGGACATTCCGTTGTGTGAAGGGTGCTTTAACCGCATAAAAACAAAAAACTCCGGAGCTGACTCGCTAAACAATTCCAGTATAGCGGCATTATTCTGGATTACTGTACGTTAAATCAGCCACTTATCCATTTTTATCTGCAACTCAGGCTGTGCAGAATAGCCCTAGTGAATAAGCCCAAGTTCTAATGCCAACAATACAGCCCGGGTTCTGTCACGCACCCCCAATTTAGCCAAAATGCTGGAGATCTGATTTTTTATCGTGCCTTCGGATTTATATAATGCGCTGGCTATTTCTTTATTGGCATAACCTGATGCCATCAACTGCAGAATTTGCAGCTCTTTGTCCGACAATTCCTCAATATTCACCGGACGGGGGAAATTACTGACAGGATTCAAGCCGGATAATAAACGCTCTGTAATAGTGCTTTGAAAGCAAGTGCCGCCTTGCTGCAGCGTTTCAATAGCAGACACTAAGCTGTCCAGCGACACGTCTTTGAGTAAATAGCCTTTGGCTCCAAGCTGGATGCTTTTGAGCATCAGATCATGTTCTTCAAAGGTAGTTAAAATCAGCACTGGGGTTTTCAGCTGCTGCTGTTTTAACAACTCCAGCGTCGCTATGCCATCCACTTTAGGCATAGACAAATCCAATAGAATTACGTCCGGCTGATGCAATTGCACCAGCTCCACCACAGTCGAGCCATCCTGAGCTTCAGCGACCACATCAACCTGACCCGACAGCTGCAATAAACTTTTAATACCCTGACGGATCAGCATTTGATCGTCAACCAACAACACCCGCAAGGTCATAGCTGTAATCCTGAAGGTAAAATAACCTCTAAATGAAAGTGGTTGTCTTTGATCTGCCACATCAAAGTGCCGGCACAAGAAGCAACACGCTCTTTCATGCCAGTTAAACCATTGCCTGGTTTCCAGTCTGGAGCCACTTTGCCGTTGTCATCAATAGTCAGTTGCAAAAAGCCATCTACAGGTTTCACAGACAAATAAAATTCCGTAGCCTGACTGTGCCTTAAGGTATTGGTTAAGGCTTCCTGCACAATCAACAACAATTGCTGCGCTACTTTTACATCAGCAAGCTCTGCATCCTGTGGACAATCCCATTGTACTTTCACACCTGGGACTGCCGTCAGAAGCTTCTCCAACGCCTGATAAATGGAAAACTGCTGCTGTTCACGCAACGCACTGACAGATTCACGCACATCGGATAACAGCAGTTTGGCGATCTGATGGCATTGATCCACTTTGGCTTTCGCTTCACCTTCAGTTAAATGTCCTGCTACCTGCAAATTAATAGTTAAAGCTGTTAAGTGATGACCTAATACATCATGTAAATCACGGGCTATACGGCTGCGCTCCTGTTGTTGGGATGCGATCATCAACAAATCCTGAGTCGCCAGCAATTGCTGATGAGTTTGCTGCAACTCTTGTTTGGCTCGCTGTTCAGAATGGGCCTGATTTTTCATCAGCAAAGCAAAAAAATGAAAGCTACTGAATAATAGTCCGGTGATCCACATTGAACGTTGCTCCAGAGCAGCATCCACACCATACCAAAGCCCCAATACAGCGATAGTAATAACCACAGCGGCACGCATCGGCACCAGATAAGGCAAAACCGACACCCAGATAATGCTCAGGATCGACAAGTAGTCAAAAGGTAAAAGCCAGGCCAATGCCAGAGCTGACATCAGTTGCAAGCAATAGCAGACCAATAAAAAACGGGGTAATGCCCCACAACGCTCATCAAGGCGGGTTACCCAATAAAAACACGCTCCGTTTAGCAGAAATAACGGCATGACCCACGGCCACAAAGACCAGAGTCTTTCATTAGGCGACATCAGCCATAAGCTCAGCACAAAGACCAACAACCAGGTGAATAACCCGGCCAACACATCCCATGCTATTGAATTTTTTAGTTTCATTACCGCTTTACTGACCTTGATGGCATTGTTTTGAAGTATGCCTGATTTCAGGGGAGGCTCAATAGGCCAAAAGTCACAGTCAAAAATCCTTACTTATGGCACCTGCGAAAACACAGCTGAAGTTTTAGTCTGAATGCATCTGTTAAAGGGAGAATAATGATGTTCATGCTACATAGCCTGTTATTAAAATTTCATATCCTGCTGGGTGTGATTGCACTTTTGCTGTTCTGGTTGCCGATGCTAAGCCGCAAAGGTAGCTCATTGCATCGCCGATCAGGTCGTTATTATGCGTATCTGATGAAAGCTGTGGCTTTGAGTGGTCTGGTGATGACCAGTATGGTCTGGTTTGATCCTGTTGGGATTAAAGGTGCAGGCTTAATGGTGGATGGCCAAATCCCACAGCAAAAGTTAGACTTTTTTATGATGCTTAACCTGTTTTTGTTTTTACTCAGCCTGCTGACCTGGGTCACCATACGCCATGCCACCGGCAGTCTTTTATGCAAACAAAACCGCGCTGCGCTTAAACACTGGAGATATCAGGCCCCGGTCTGGTTGCTTGTGGTTGTGGCTCCCTATGCAGCCTGGCAAGGTTTTCTGTTTAATATGCCGTTGGTGATGGTGTTTGCAGGTATTTCGCTAGTGACCAGCTTTAGTATTCTGGCTTACCTGCATACCAAAACTGTTACAGCCAACCGCTGGTTAATAGAACACGCCTCCGCCATGATTGGTTCGGGCATTGCCGCTTACACCGCATTTTTTGCCTTTGGTGGCCGTACTTTATTTGCCGAGTTATTAACGGGGCACTGGATGATGTTGCCCTGGCTGATCCCCAGTCTTTTAGGTGTGCCAGCTACTATCTGGTTTAAACGCCGCTTATCACAGCCCTTAAGAAACTCAGCGTCATAACCTGAAAAAACCAGGGAGAATTTCTTCAGAAATTCTCCTTTATATTTATACACTTAAAAACTTTTCAAAAATATTCCTGCTTTTTTGTCAAATCAGGCAAACTATTTTCAGACCTGATACGACTTATCATCAATACAACTTCAAAATAGATCAAAAGTGTTTAAACGCAGCGACGAGAGCTTAATAGAAAAAGCCATAGGCGGTGATGCCAAAGCCTGGCAGCAATTGGTGTCGAGATATCAGGCGCCCCTGTATTATTTTGGCCTGCGTTTATTGGGTTCGCCCGACGACGCCCGCGATTTATTGCAGGATGTATTGATGGTGCTTTGCCGTAATCTGGCGCAGTACCGTGGTGACAGCTCGTTTAAAAGCTGGTTGTTTGGCATCGCCAACTACAGAGCCATGGATATGCTCCGCAAGCGTAAAGCGACCACAGAGTTTACCGACGATCATGATTTTTATGATGATGAAGCACCCAGTTTTGAACAACAACTGTATGGCCAGCATACGCAGCGCATGGTGCAGCAACAGCTACGTTCCTTGCCGCCGGAGCAACGTTTAGTAGTGGAATTGCGGTTTTATCAGCAGTTTACTTTTGATGAAATTGCCGATCAGCTGGCGCTATCGAGCAACACCATCAAATCCAGATTTTATGCGGCCTTAGATAAACTGCGTACGCAGTTGGAGTTAACAGATGTCGAACAGTCAGCAAATTTTTGAAGCCTGGCTGGCCGGAAAAATTACGGCCAGCGAATGCGAACAGCAACTGGACCAGAATAGTGAATGGTATAGCCGTTTCCAGACAGCGCAGATGATTCAGCGTCAGGCTAAAGCAGCGTTTTTTGCGCCAGTGCCGGAAATCGACACCATGTCGATGTTTGCACAGCAATGGCAGCGCCCGGCTAAAAGCAACAACTGGTGGCCCAAACTAAGTGTTGCCTTTTCTGTACTGGCCTTAGTTGTCAGCTTGTCACCGCTGGAAATGCAAATGCAGGACGGTGGCCTGACATTAAGCTGGCGTGGTGGACAACAAATGCAGCAACAACAATTGGAAACCCTGCTCGCAAGCTATCGTAAAGAGCAGCAGGATTATATTCAGACCCAGTTACAGGGCACCCAGCAGCAACAAGCGTCACAGCTGATTTTGCTGAAGGATTATTTAACCGAACAACAAACCAAAGAAAGACGCACCGATATGCTGGAACTGGTGGAATACCTGAATCAGCAACGACAATCAGACTGGCACTACTGGCAGGAAAATTACCAGCCAAGCCAGGCCAGACTGGATACCAGTGCTGTCTATAACCCGGATCAACAACGTAGTGGAGTAAGAAAACCATGAAGATGTTCAGCAAAGTCTCCTTGTTGGCAGGCCTTATTATCGCAAGCAACAGTTTTGCAGCCACAGAAGTGAACGCTAAACTCGGCCAAAACCTGAAAATTATGCAGGACATACTGCAAAGCTCTTTAGGCGGCGAAGATCATTCCAGCATAGGTCGCATTCAGCACAGCTATCTGCAGGGTCAGGGGGTCGCCTTTCGGGTTGACAGTAACAGTGGCTGGTTGCGTCATTTTGTAATGCCTCCTATGCCGCCAGCTGCACCTGGTGCCGCGATGGCGATTTCAACCAGCGTTTCCAACGCTATCAACGTGGTGGGAAATGGCGGTAGTTTTAGCTTTAACTTTGATGAAGAAGCTATGGAAGAAATGGCTGAAGCAGCCGAAGCTTTGGCCGAACAGCAGCAGGATCAAAGTGAAAAACTGCGGGACCTGCGGGAAGAGCGTCGGGATATAGAGCGGGATTTACGGGATTATGAACGTGAAAAACGTGATCTTGAGTTCTCAGCGAAGGTCAGTAAGCTCAACACTGAGCAACAAAAGGAACTGAAAGAGCTTAACCAAAAGTCAGAACAACTGAAAACTCAGTTGGCACAGCTGCAAAAAAATCTGACCGAACAAGAGCAGGAATACAATAAAAAACGCGCCGAGCAACAAAAGCTGGCCGCGCAGCGCCAGACTGAGCTAGTGGCTAAAGTAGGCCAGGTATTTAGTAATACCTTATGTGATTACGGCGCCAGTTTAAGAGACTTAAAAGAACAGGAATTTGTATCCTTCCAACTAAGCTTATCGGGTCGTGACAATGCCAAAGATCACTACTGGGTGGTGAAAAAAGCCGATATCAACCAATGTGTCACAGGTAAAATTGATGCACCGGCTTTACTGAAAAAAGCCAGTTACTACCAGTATTAACATCTCTCCCTGTAAGACAACACAGAGGCTTGCCTTTGTGTTGTCTTGACAGCAGTTCAGCTTCTGGCGTACAAAGCCGCAATTTCATCGTGAAATAGAGCGCAACGGTATTTATGTCCTATCAATGGCCGACAACAACAGATTGGTTACACCAACTCGCCACGCCTTTTTACCAACAAGGTTATGTGGTGCTGGAGCAGGCTATTCCGGCTGATTTATGTTGGGCCCTGTATCAGGACGTGCAACAACAACCACTGACTGCGGCAGGAGTTGGCCGTCAGGGTCAACACCAGCTCAACCAGCAGGTACGGCGTGACCATACCGCCTGGCTGAATGCAGATAACCCGATACAACAGCAATATTTGCAATTGATGACACTACTGCAACAGGATATGAATCAGCGCTGTTTTTTAGGTTTAATAGATTTTGAAGCGCATTACGCCCGCTATCAGCAGGGTGATTTTTATCAGAAACATCTGGATGCTTTTGTTGGCCGCTCAAATAGAGTGTTATCCAGTGTTTGTTATCTGAATACGGTAGAACAAGGTGGTGAACTGGTGCTTTATAACGAACAGGATCAGTTATTAGCCAAGGTTCAGCCTAAAGCTGGTACTTTGGTGATTTTTGAGAGTTGCCGTTTTCCGCATGAAGTGCTGCCAGCCACTGAAACCCGCTACAGCATTGCTGGCTGGTTTCGGCATAACAACAGTATTCAGGGCCAGCTTGACCCGTCACAGTAAAAAGCATAAAACTCCAACAAATTACTCGCACTGCGCTTTGCTTCAAGGCAAGATAATAAAAAAATCGGGAACAGCGCCTGTGTTTTTATCTTTATCCTCACAGCTATCGTCATTGGCTCGTCTGTCGTTTTGGCGCAGGGTCCACAAGTATCTTGGCTGGGTGCTATTGCTGCAACTGATTTGCTGGTTTGGCAGCGGTCTGGTGATGAGCCTTTTACCTATAGAGCAAGTACGAGGCGAACATTTACGTCAGGAATTGCCGGTACCAGACTGGAGCCAGGCTATCTCTCCCGCTGTGCTGGCACACCAACACCCGCAGTATCAGTTAAAACTTAGCCAACAAGGCACAATACCTGTCTACCAATTCAACAAAGACAAAGAGCGGCTATTTTACTCGGCTTTAACAACCGAAGCCTTAGCACCTCTGGCCGAAGCACAGGTAAAAAAATTAGCCAGACAACAGTACAAGGGCGATGCTGAGATTAGCCAAGTGCAATACCTGCAGCAGGCACCTTTTGAAGTCAGACACTTAGCAGCGCCTTTATGGCAGGTTCAATTTGCGGATGATGAAGGCAGCAGCTTTTATCTGGAAGATCGCACAGGCAAGCTGATGTCGGTACGCACCAATAACTGGCGTGTGTTCGATTTTGTCTGGATGCTGCATATTATGGATTACGAGGACAGAGAAGATTTTAACCATCCACTACTGATTATATTTTCTGCCACTGCATTATTCTTTACCCTGACTGGCGCCTTGTTATTACCATGGCGACGGAAAAAGCGCAGCGACTTATAACAAATCCAGGCCAATACCAGCAAAAAGTAACAATCCACTGTAATGGTTATTTAAAAAAGCTTGCAGGCAACCTGCCCTGCCCTGAGTTTTAGCCTGCCAATGCTGATGAATAAAGCTCAGCAGTACTAAAAACAGCGCCGCATAAAAAAACAATCCCATGCCATTTTGTTGGCCTACCCAGGCCATCAAGGCTACAAAAAGCAGTTGCAGAGCAGCAATAATAGGATGGCAATAGGGGGTAAATAATAACGCTGTGGATTTAACGCCAATCTTTTTATCATCGTCCATATCGACCATGGCATAAAAGGTATCAAAAGCCACAGTCCAGGCTAAATTAGCCAGATACAAGCCCCAAATCCACAGCGGAATACCGCCTGTTGCGGCCATTGCCGCCATAGGAATACCCCAGCTGTAAGCGGCTCCCAGCACAAACTGAGGCAGATAGGTAAATCGTTTCATAAAGGGGTAAAGAATAGCTAAAGCAACGGCGACTAAGGATAACAACTGAGTGGCCGGACTTAAAAACAGCAGCAAACTTGCACTACACAGCAGCAACAGCACAAACAACTGTAAGGCTTCGCCACTACTGACCAATCCAGCAGCCAGAGGCCGTGTTTTGGTGCGCTCAACATGCCCATCAAAATTGCGATCAGCATAATCGTTAATCACACAACCTGCAGATCGCATTAAGACGACACCAGCACTGAATACCAGCAACAAGGTTAAATCCGGCAAGCCGGATGACACCAGCCATAAAGCCCACCAGGTCGGCCACAACAGCAGATAAATTCCAATAGGCCGGTCCAGACGCATTAACTGGCGGTAATAAGGCCAGTTCTGCCATTGCAACTGCCATCTCATAACTCAAGCACTCCGGGTAAAAAGATTTCCTGCACCAACAAGGCCTGTTGTTGTACTGAAAAAAAAGAACGTCTAGCCCACAGCTCTTGCTGCTGACCCACCACAGGTAACGACAAGCCGGCTTCGAGCAAAGCCACTTCAATAATTCCACGTTCTAAACTGGCATGCTGAAAAATATATTCACCCAAAGGCTGTGAACCCAGCCGGGCTAAAGCTTCCATTTGTTCCAGCGTTGATTCAGGAAACCAGCTTTGCGCATAAACACAAGCTTTATCATCACACCACAGGATCACATCCCGTTTTAAGCCCTGGGGTTGCTGCCATTGCTGCTGTAAAAAATCAGGCAATGCTTGCCAGTGTTCTGTAACCAGCTCCAGTCTGAAGGTCTGGCAACGGCTTTTTAACAGAGCCGTCAGTGATCCCTGACTTAACAGCCAGGGCGCTAGAGCGGTAGGTAAGTTCAGCTGTTGGGCGTTTTGCCACAAGGCATTGAGTTGAAAAAGACTGTCTGTGCTGTGCATAAAATTAAACTGCAACTAAGTTGCCGCGCATCATAACAATTTTGCCATCGTATTGGTATGTAATGCCTTTGGATACAGAATTGAGTACCATAGCGGCATTATTCTGTAAGCCTCTTTTGTTTTATGACCCATTGCCACACCTTAATTGTCGGAGCCGGCCACGCTGGTTATAGCCTGGCCAAAGAATTACGTAAGCTGGACCCGCATCGCGGTATTTGCCTTATCAGCAGCGACAGTGCGGATTATTACTCCAAACCTTTGTTATCCACTGGTTTTAGCAAACACAAAAGCGCAGCAGATTTTATCCAAAAAACTGCAAAACAAATGGCTGATGAACTGAACATCGCGATTTTGCCACACTGTAACGCGGAACAGATTGACGCAGAGCAACATCAGCTGCAAACAGATAAATGCGTCATACAGTATCAGCAACTGGTGCTTGCTACAGGAGCAAGTCCGGTCAAACTGCCTTTACCTGCGGCAACTGCAGGCCTGGTCTGGTCTGTGAATGATTTAGCTGATTATCAGAACTTCCTGCAGCAATGCCAGGGTAAGCAAAAAATCACACTCTTAGGTGCAGGTTTAGTTGGCATTGAATATGCTAATGATTTAGCTGCAGCTGGTTTTCAGGTGTCCGTGATAGCGCTGGAGCAACAACCTTTGGCTCAGCTGTTACCAGCTCAATTGGGAGAGGTATTACAGCAGCAGCTAAAAACAGTTGGCGTAGAGTTTTATTGGGGTTCTGCTATCGCAGATGCAGAGCTCATCGACCAGCAACTCAGCCTGACACTGGCCGATGGCCGCCGTGTGGAGACAGAACTAATCCTTTCTGCTGTAGGTTTGAGGCCAAATGTGCAATTAGCACTACAAGCCGGTGTTTGGTGTGGAAAGGGCATAAAGGTGAGCCAGACTCTGGCAACTTCGGTCGCTGATATCTATGCTTTGGGCGACTGTGCAGAGGTATGTGGCCATAACCTGATGTATATTCAGCCTATTAGTTTATCTGCCAAAGCTTTAGCTTTGACTCTTACAGGACAAAGCACAGCGGTACAATTCCCTGTGATGCCTGTGATTGTTAAATCACCAGCTTTGCCTGTAGTTAGTTGGCCTGCAGCATCACAGCAACCCGGTGAATGGACTATTGAAGGACAAGAGCTGGACTGGATAGCGAAGTTTCAAAGTCCGTCTGGTGTGTTGCTTGGTTTTGCCTTAACCGGAAAAATGGTGGCGCAACGCTTACGGCTGGCAAAAGAAATGCCAGCATTGATAGCTTAACGTCCGACCTTCGGGTAAGATCCTTTTTTGAATGTTTGATAAAAATGAAAGAGTAAACCGGATGAAAAAAGCGCTGACTTGTTTTGTTTTTTTATTGTTAAGTCAAAACCTTTGGGCTCAGGATGAAGCCAATACGCCGATGAAGGCGAGTTACGCTTATTTTGGTTTTGACCCGGACATAGTCACTAACTATGTCACACCAACCACTGAAGAACTGGGTTATGTGCGGGTGACGATGGAATTGATGATTATGGATAAAAAGTATCTGGAAGTGGTTGAACACCACGAACCCCTGATCCTGGATAAAATTGTCGCCGCTTTTGGCCGCGAAAATGCGGATACCATTAAGTCTTTAACAGGCCGTGAAGAAATCCGGTTAAAAATTCTGAACCAGTTGCGCGACACTCTGAAAAAAGAAACAGGTCAGGATATTTTGAAAGACGTGTTATTTACCAAATACCTGTACCACTAATCTCCAGCTTACCGCACTGTCAGCGCTGTGCGGTAAGTGTTTTATTTGCAGCAATAAGTAAAACAGCGCAAAGTATTCCAGCCAGCAAACCTGCCAGATGCGCCCAGTTTGCCATCGAAATCCATAGCAGATCAAAAAAGCCAATCACCAGCCATATCAGCATAAAACCAACTAAACCATTACTGATGTGCAAACCCCAGTTTGGTTTTAATAAACCGCATATCCAATAAAAACCAAACAAACCATAGACCAGGCCGGACATGCCACCAAAGTTGACATCCACCATCAGCCACTGCGCGAGGTTAGAAAAAAACAGCACCAGTAGTGTAAGGCTAACGGCAACAATACGACCTAATTTCAGTTCAAGCGGGCCTAATAAATACCAGACCCAAATCAGGTTAAATACCAGATGAGAACCAGAAAAATGCAACCAGCCCGGAGTAAACCAGCGCCAGCCTTGCTG
>JAHIWM010000199.1 GCA_018815765.1 Gammaproteobacteria bacterium
AACAGGGCTTTAGATGCCCGTCGTCAGATTGGCAGTATAGTAAAACCTATACTCTATCTGCAGGCATTGGCAAAACCCAATCAGTTTAGTCTGGCCACTATGCTGGATGACAGCCCTATCCATTTAAAAGGCAGTCAGGGGGGCTGGAGTCCACAGAACTTTGATAAAAAATTCCGTGGTCAGGTCACCTTAATTCAGGCTTTGTCTGAGTCACTTAACGTTCCGACAGTGCGTTTAGGTTTACAACTGGGCTTGCCTGCTTTGCAGGATGGTTTTAAGCGGCTGGGGCTTGAGCGTGAAGTGAAATTGCAGCCTTCAGCGTTTTTAGGTGCGGTAGAGCTGACACCTGCCGAGGTAGCGCAACTGTATCAGGTGATTGCCAATAAAGGCCGTTATATAAAATTAGCCAGTATAGAGTCCATTACCAAAACTGATGGCACCATGTTGCATCAGCGCAGAAACATTGTGCAACAAAGAGTTACAGAAGAAGCGGATTACCTGTTGCAATATGCTATGCAACAAAGCACCCGTAGCGGAACGTCAAAAACACTGGCGAATCAGTTTTCCGGTATACGATTTGCTGGGAAAACCGGTACTTCCAGTGATCATAAAGACAGCTGGTTTACTGGTTTTGAGCATGAATCTTCAGTCACTATCTGGTTAGGGCGGGATGATAATAAATCTATAGGTTTGACAGGGGGCTCTGGCGCTTTAACTTTATTTAGCCAGTATTTTAGAACGGTTCCTCCGAACTCTTTGTTCAGAGCTATACCACCAGATGTCACTTTGGGACGTTTTTCAGCAGTAACAGGGCGACCTGTAGCGGACTATTGCGACGGAACTCTGTTGTTGCCTAAAGTTGTTAGCATGGCACTAGTTACAGATTGCGAATAAACGGGAATTATTGACTTATGTCGTTCAGGCCAGAGAAACAATTAAAGGTTGAAGAGTGGTGGTATCTGCCGCAGCTGGATAAGCTGGCAAAACTCAACAACCGGATGGAGGTCAGCCAACTGGCTGAGCTCGATCATCTGTGCCAAAGCGTATTGAACTTTTTCTTGCTGAACCCTGGCCGTTTAATTAGCAAAGAAGAATTGTTAAAAGAAGTCTGGCGAATGACCTCTGTGACAGATGGTCGTGTCGCCCGCGTCATTAGTATTTTACGTGATGTGTTGGGCGATGATGTCAAATCTCCGCGCTATATCGAAACTATTCCAAAACGGGGCTACCGTTTTATTGCCAAAGTGGTTGAGCAAGAACAACTTATTGCTCTGGCTTCTGACAATCAGGATGAGCCTGCTAATGCAGCGGAACGAAAAATAAACCGGATTTGGTGGGTAAGCTTAACGGCTGCAACTTTACTGTTGGGCCTACTTGCCAGCTGGATATTCTGGCCTTCCAGCTCAGTTATGAAAGAGCAAGCCCCTTTTGTGAACTGGAGCCCGGTCTCTTCGCTAGATGGTTTTGAGTATTATCCGGCTATTTCAAATGATAAAAAGTTTTTGGTGTATAGCTATAAAAAAAGCAAAGCCCACTCCAATGTGTTGATGCTGCAGAATCTGGAAAACCACCAGGTTCGGCAGCTTACAGAAAATGATCTTGACGATTTTGGTGCCAGTTGGCGCCCAGACGGAAAAGCTATTGCTTACCAGCAACTGAAATACAGAGAACTGTGTGAAATACGTTTACTTAGTTTTACTGCTGAACCTGGGCTGTCTGCAATCAAAGATGAACTATTAACGACTTGTGGCCAGTACAGCACCTCAACCCGAATATCCTGGGCCCCGGATGGTAAATCTTTGTTGTTTGGCAGTGACGAAAATAATTCACAACGTATGACCATTTTTTCTTTGGATATCGCTTCAGGCAATAAAACTCAACTTGTGCTGCCGAGTAACTCTGGGATGGGCGATTTTACGGCTCGTTATTCACATAGTGGCGATAAGATTGCTTTTTTAAGGGATGTTGCCAGCAGCTCAGTGCAGATCTGGCTGATGGATTTAAACAGCAGAGAAACCTCCATGTTATTGCATCTCAAACATAGTTACCCGGGTGATATAGCATGGAGCCATAATGACGAACAAATTTATTACCCAGCCCGTCGATGGGGTATAGATAGTGTCAATGTCAAAACCGCTGAGCAAAAAACCATAGCTTTAACCAATAATCAGGCTTATGAAATTGCTTTGGGGGCGGATAACGAGTTTTATGGATCAATAGGCCGTTATGGTAATTACTATATTAAAAAGTTCAACAACCCTATTACTAACCCAAAGCAATCTGCGGAAGTAGTTTTTAAATCTAATCGCAGTGAGCGGCTGGTTGAGGCCAATCCTACAATCGACGGACCGACTGCTGCAGTGTCTATGCGTACTGGTTTACCCCAGATCTGGTTATTTTATCCTGATGGCAGGCAGGAAATGATTAGTCATTTTGAAAGTTCTGTTGCTATTGCTGATATGGAGTTTTCAGGAGATGGCCAGCAGCTTTTGGTTCTTATTGATCAAGAGGTGTGGTTATTTAATCTGAAAGGACAAGCCAAAAGAATTAGCACCAAAGGTCAGTTGGTTAAAAGTCTGAGTTGGGGTCCGCAAACAAACAGTGTTTTTTACACTATTAATAATAAAGGGAACTGGCAAGTCATATCTTATCAGCCAGATATTGACGCTTCGCCTTCAGTTTATCTGAATGGATTTGATTTATTTGTTCAAAGCAAAGGTAGTGAACATCAGTTAAAAAGAAGCGCATTAACAGGCGAGTATAGGTTGATAACAAGTCAGGGAGAGGAAACTCTGAGCACAGAAGCTCAGAATTTGATGCTTGCTGAGTCTTCCACTTTTGTACTGCGAGAAAACGGTATTTACTTTTCAGCAGTGAATGAAAAACAACAAAGCCAGCTATTTTTTTACTCTTATAAAGACAAAAAAACGCTTCCTCTGGAACTAGTTTCTGATTTGTATTCGACCCGATTTTCTTTAAGCCATGATGGACAATATATTTATATGATTATTGGCGAGACCCAGGATTTAGATATCGCCAAAATTGAGCTAAAAACCATAAATTAATCATTAATTTATAATAATTTCATCAGTTTATGATTTTTTTTGTATCCGATACTGTTGTGGTCGAACTTAACCACTCTTATTGGAGCTTACATTATGAAACTGATCAAATTTATCGCTGCTGCTGCTTTAGTTGCTTCTAGTTCTTTAGTTTCTGGTGGCAATATAGGCGCTGTAGATGTTGCACCACAGATTGCCGCATGCACTGACTGGCCATTTTGTCGTGAGATAGAAGTTGCTGATCAGACCATAAATGTAGCCCGTGCGTGTACGGACTGGCCATTTTGCCGTGAGATAGAAATTACTGAGCAGTCCATGGGTATTCAGCAACAAATGCAAACAGAAGTAGCTCGTAAGGTCGTTTAACGCTCTCTCTTTACAAGCACTCTCTACTTTTGGCCTGAATTGGTTATAATCCGCCTACTTGTTTATGTAGGCGGACCCTTATGCAACATACGGCAGACTACCTGACCTTTGGTCAATGGCGGTATCTGCGTACCATTGGACAATTACAGCCTCTGTCAGCGTCCGCTGATCCGGAGGTGCTGACATTGGAACCACGGCTGCATAAGTTATTAAATTTCTTTATTGATCACAAAGAACTGGTTGTCAGCCGCGAGCAGATTTTGTCCGGTGTCTGGGGCGAAGGCTTAGGTTCTGATGAATCCCTTACCCGTGCTATAGCAGCGCTGCGACGCGCATTACAAGACAGTAGAGTGGAACCTACTTACATCGCCACTTTGTCCAAAAAAGGCTACTGCTGGCTTGCCCCTGTTGCTGAAGTTCCTTTACCCCCTTTGACTGAAGAGTCAGAGTCGCAGGGCTCTGCTGCACCTCTTGATTTGATCAGTACTCAAAAAGCCATTGAAAGCTGGCATAGCGGCAAAAGAGTTAAGTTAAAACGTATTCGTTACATTTGGTTCAGTACGCTGGTGCTGTTAGTCTGCAGTCTGAGTTTTGCGCTGCTGGTCAGCCAAATGAATGACAAGGCCGCCTTACCGCGTTATCTGCAGGTTACACCTGTCAGCGCTCTGGATGGCAAAGAACAAACGCCATTGTTATCCAGCGACCAATCTTTATTGTTGTTTCAGCACCAGCTACCGAATGAATCTGACTGGCGTTGGGTGACACAAGAGTTACCTTCTATGCAATTCCGCTATGACGAACAGCGCTATCAGCTGCTGTCTCAGCCGCATTGGCTGAATTCAGAGCAAGTGATCTTCCGTGCTCAGCAACAACAGGACTGTGTATTCTGGCGTAAAACTATTAAGCGTAATTTTATTGCCGCAACCCCGCTGTTTTCCTGTCATCAGTTTATTGCGGCGGGACAAGCAGTGACGACTGATGGTTTGTATTGGCTGGACTTGGACCCAGCGACAGGCCAAACCCAGCTCTGGCTTTGGCAACAGGATAGATCCCAGCGACTGTTAATGCAGTTTCCTGCACAGTGGCGTGGCATCAGCCATTTAATAGTCAAAGGCAATAAAGCTTATGCTCTGGCTCAAATGGGTTACAGCTACTCCTCATTATTAGAATTAAACCTGACCGATTTAGACTGGCGGGTTATTAAAGACTTTGATTTCCCGGCGAATCAACTGGCCTGGTGGGGAGAGCATGACTTATTAGTCAACAAATCTGCTCACCAACTTCAGGTGCTGTCATTGCGTACCGGAAATAGCAGGGTTTTTGGCGAGATGACCTTTAACCTGGCAGACAGTTCGATGTGGCAGCAGTCTTTATTAGCTGTCTATCCTGCACAAGCTGTGACGGATTTACGCCAGTTGCAATGGCAAGAGCAAAACAGTCAAATTGTCACTTTGCCTTTTGCTGAAAGCAACAGATCCGAATCTTTATTGCTGGTGCATCAAGACCAGTCTTTTTTTGTGTCAGACCGTTCGGGGTTGCCTCAGTTGTGGCGTTCGCAAGGCCAAAATACACAACAAATCAGCCAGTTCAAAACCTATTTAGCGATTCAGCAGCTGTTATGGTTGGAGGGTAAATTATTACTACTCATCGACAGGCAGTTGTTTGAGTTTTCGACAATCACTGGAGATTTGCTGCCTTTTACAGAAAGGCTGGCTGGCAGTGAGCAATTTGTCGTTTGTGATCATAGGTTGTACTGGACATCGCGTGGCAACGGAGGCTGGACTTTGAACCAACTGGAGCAAGGAAAAGCGGAAGTACTGCTTAAAGAGATGGTGAATGTGCAGTGTGGCCCGCATGGCAGTCTGGTACTGCTGCAACAAGATTCACTTGATATCAAACAATGGCAGCAAGGGCAGACTACCACATTACCAGTGCAGATTAACTGGCGCACGACCATGGCAGCAGCCTGGACCAGCACAGCGACTGGCTTGTACTGGTTGTCTGGCAGCGGAACTGTGCTTCACTATTATGACTGGCAAAATAAAAATCAGCAGCAATGGCCACTTTCTATGGCGGCTCATGCCTTGGTGTCAGGAGACAACGCTTTGTTTGTGCAACAATTCAGAGCTCAGGATACCGACATTGTCTGGTTACATCCCGAGCCCTGAGTTTTGATTTCAGAATGAACTTAAGCCTTTAGTTGAATAAAAGCCTTTTTAGCTGCTGCTATGGTGTAAGCCAAATCTTCGTCGCTATGAGCTATAGACAAGAAGCCGGCTTCATAGGCAGACGGTGCCAGATAAACCCCTTGATCCAACATCAGATGGAAGAAACGTTTGAAGGCTGCGATATCACACTGAGTTGCTTGCTGATAGTTAGTGATTTCTGCTTCTTTGCTGAAAAACACACCAAACATACCGCCTACTTGAGTGGTTGCCAGTGGAATACCCACTTCTTTAGCCGCTGCCGCTAAACCTTCAATCAACTGGGTGGTTTTGGCCGTTAATACATCATAAACACCAGGCTTACGGATTTCCGTCAAAGCAGCTAAACCGGCTGCCATAGCGATAGGGTTACCGGATAAAGTGCCCGCTTGATAGACGCCACCTAAAGGCGCTATATGCTGCATAATGTCACGACGACCACCAAAAGCGCCTACAGGCATACCGCCACCGATAATTTTACCTAAAGTAGTCAGGTCTGGTTTGATGTTGTAATAAGCCTGAGCACCGCCTAAAGCGACCCGGAAACCCGTCATCACTTCATCAAAAATCAGCACAGCACCGTACTGATCACAAAGCGCACGTAAGCCTTCTAAAAAGCCTGGTGCTGGTGGAATGCAGTTCATATTGCCTGCCACTGGCTCGACGATAATACAGGCCAGATCGGCACCCTGTTCGGCAAAAATCTGTTTCACCTGCTCCAGGTTATTAAACTCTGCGGTCAGGGTATATTTAGCAAAATCAGCGGGTACACCAGGTGAATTTGGCACACCTAAAGTTAAAGCGCCTGAACCCGCTTTGACCAGCAATGAGTCAGCATGGCCGTGGTAACAACCTTCAAATTTTAAAATGCTGTTGCGGCCAGTAAAACCACGGGCTAACCGAATAGCGCTCATGGTGGCTTCTGTGCCTGAGCTGACCATTCGCACCATTTCCATGCTAGGTACTAACTCACAAATGGTTTCTGCCATGGTGATTTCAGCAGGGCAAGGTGCACCAAAACTTAAGCCTTTTTCAGCGGCTTTAATCACGGCTTCACGTATTGACGGGTGGTTATGACCCAACAGCATCGGGCCCCATGAGCCTATATAGTCGATGTATTTTTTGCCATCAACATCATACAAATAAGCACCATTGGCGCTGTCGATAAAAACTGGTGTGCCACCTACGCTTTTAAAAGCGCGGACAGGAGAATTAACGCCACCAGGAATGGTTTTTTGGGCTTGCTGAAATAACTGTGCTGACTTGGACATAGAGATCCTTAAAACGAAACCTTTAAAACAAAGCCGGGCACAAAGCCCGACTTAAAGATAAATGAAAAGCTGTGGTCGGTGCGTTTTGGTTACTTATTACTGTACCAAGGCACTTCACGCTCGTATTTGCTGACAAGCTGATCCACACCTAAGGTTAAGGCAAACAACGCCATACGCACTAAAACACCATTGTCAGCCTGACGGAAAATAGCCAAATGAGGGTTCAGGTTTAAGTCGTTATCCAGCTCATTAGCTTCGACACGCGAATCCCGCGGTAGCGGATGCATAATGACGGTATTGGATTTACAGTGTTTAGTGTAAATATCCTGATTTAAGCGGAATTTTCCACGGTATTTATTGGCTTCTTCTTGTGACGGAAAGCGTTCTTCCTGAATACTTGTTTGATAGACGATATCAGCATTTAAGTTACCAGCCAGTTGATCTGTCACTGTCACTCTGTGACCCGCATTTTCAATCAGGGATACGATATCATC
>JAHIWM010000200.1 GCA_018815765.1 Gammaproteobacteria bacterium
AGGTAAAACAAAACCGAAGGGCTGCAGCTCTTGTTGCCACTGCTGTTCCAGTTGCTGCAAGTAGGCTTGGTTTTGCTGCAAAGCGTCGCCTAGCTGTTGCTGTTGCTGTTGTTGCTGAGTCAGTTGCTGCTGCACCAATTGCTGCTGATGTGCCAGTTCATGCTGCTGTTGTTGCCAAAGCTGACGCTGCAACAGCTGCTGTTCCAACTGTTGCTGTTGATCCAACTCCAATTGAGTCTGCTGCTGAAATTGCAGCAATAAAACTTTTTTTAAGCTGGCCTGTTGCAGCTGCTGTTGCTCAGACACAGGCAGGTTTTGCAGTAACTCAGTCCATTGTTCGCTTTGCTGCTTTAAATCTGCCGCTAGCTGTTCTAACTGATAGTGCTGAGCTTTTTGTTGTTCATCCAGTTGCAGCTGCTTTTCGCGTAAAGCCTTACCCTGCTCTTCAACCTGCTTCAATTCAGCCGTTAAAGCCGCCAGCTCTGTTTCAGTCTGTGTTAAATCCAGCGCCTGATAACTAGTGATGGCAGGATGTGTGGTGCTGCCACAAAGCGGACACTCGTCACCCGGTTGCAGTTTGGCTCTGTGACTGCTGAGCTCTGCGATCAGTCGTTCCTGCAACACCAGTTTTTGTTTATCCGATACTCTGTCGCTATACAACCTGAACTGCTCACGCAATCCCGAAACCTGTTGCTGCAGCTGCTGGCTGTCGGCTTGTTTTTGTTGCAGTTCCTGTTGTTCTTTTTGCTGTTGTTGCTGTTTTTGTTGTAAAGCCGCGGCAACCCTCAGCAATAACGGATAAGTCTGCAACTGAGTTTTGTAATGCTGTACTTGCTGTTGTAATTGTGGCAGTTCAATGGAGAAAGCCGGAGTGCTCTGTTGCAATTGGCGATCCAACTGCTGTAATTCGACGCTTACCTGCTGCAACTGCTGCTGTAAAGCTTGAGTCTGATTATTCGCAATTTGCGCCTGCAGATTTTTTTGCTGCTCTAAGCCCTGCTGACGTTGCAGCAATAAAGGTTTCCAACCTGCGACTGCTGCCGCGAGTTCTGCCCCCTGAGGCTGCTGTGCCAATTGCGCTGTTAAGGTCTGACCCTGTTGCTGCAGTTGCTGAACCTGCTGTTGCATCTGCTGCTGTAGTTGCAGCGCTAAAGCTTGACCTTGCTGCAATTGCAGCTGCTGCTGACTTTTTAACTCATGCAACTGACTGGACTGAAGCTGCTGCTGATCTTGTGTTTCTGTCACAGCAGAACGTTGCTGCTGCAGCTCTTTGTACAAAGGCAACACCACTGCGGCTTTTTGATAACTTTGCAATTTGACCAACGCACTTTGTTGCATGGCCTGTTCTTGCTCAAATTGCTGCTGCTTTTGCTCTGCCTGGTGCAGTTGCACCGCAGCCTGCTGTTGCTGCTGACGCCAGGCTAGCAAAGGTGCTTGCTGTTGTTGCCGTAGTTTGAGCTGTTGCTGCTGTTGCTCTACATCAGTTAACTGCTGCTGCAACATCTGGCGTTGCTCTAAATCCAGCAATACCACACCTGATGCTTTGGCCTGCAATAATTCCAAAGCCGTTTTATGCTGGCGGTTTTGTTCAAACACCTGCATCGAAATCTGACCGTAAATTTCAGTGCCGGTCAGCTCTTCCAATAGTTCAGCCCGTTCATTGGCAGGGGCATTTAAAAAGGCGGCAAAACCACCCTGAGCCAACAGCATCGACTTGGTAAAGCGGCCAAAATCCAGGCCAGTAATTTGTTCGGTCAGCTTCAGCTTTTCGTTACTTTTATCTGTCAGTATTTCGCCATCGGCTTTGGCCAGTTCTACTTTGGCGGCCTGCAAGTTGCCGTCCACTGCACCACGGGAACGACGCTGACTCCAAAAGGCGCGATAACGCTGGTCGCGCACCTGAAACTCTACCTCGGCCAGACATTCGCTGGTATGGCGGGTCATCAGCTCGTTGCTGCTTTGCGACAAGAGTTTTAAACGTGGCGTCTGGTGATACAAAGCCAGACAAATCGCATCGAGTATCGTGCTTTTGCCGGCGCCGGTTGGGCCTGTAATGGCAAACAAGTTACTTTGATCAAAAGGTGGCTGAGTGAAGTCAATTTTCCACTCACCTTTTAATGAGTTTAAATTTTGCAGCCGTACCGATAAAATTTTCATGGCTGTACCTGCAAATCTGACTGCGGTTCGGGTTGTTCTAATTGCGCCACCACCTGCTGCAGCATCAGCTGAAACTCTGCTTTTTCGCTGTCTGTTAAATCCTCTGTCGCGAGTCGTCGCTCCAGCACCAGATCCGGTGTCATTTCATGCAAAGACTCTTGTTGTTCTGTACTTAAAATTCCAACAGCAGCTTGTCTGGCGCGGCGTAGTTTCAACAGCTCCACTGGTAATCCATCCAATTGCTGCTGTACCTGGCTTTGTAAATCACTCAGGTACCCATCACTGCCGGTCAACACCAGCTCCAGCCAGAGTTTTTGCTCTGGTTGAAGCTCTACCAGAGGTTGCTGCAATAAAGAATTCAGTTCAGGTAAGCTGCATTTCAGGCTGAGTAGCGGCTGAAAACAAGGGATGGGCAACAACTCAATCGTAAGGTCAGAACTGGAGAAATCCAGCAATACCATCGACTTTTGCTGCTTTGCTTCATCAAAACTTAATGGGATAGGCGAGCCGCTGTAACGAATATGTTTTTTGCCAGCCACTAGTTGCGGCTGATGAATATGCCCCAGGGCGATGTAATCAAATTCCGGAAAAGCGCTGGCAGGAAAGGCCTCTAAAGAACCAATATAAATCTCCCGCACCGACTCGCTGCTGCTGGCCCCCACTGTGGTTAAATGCCCTGTGGCTAACAACGGCAGTTCTAGTCCAAGTTCAGCTTTGAGCGCTTGAGCTTTAACAAAACACTGCTGATAACAGTCTGCTATGGCTTGCTGCAATTGCTGCTGTTTATCACTGGCCTGCTGACCACTCTGACTTTGTAATAGATCGCGGGAACGTAAAAAAGGCAGGGCAGCCAGAATAGCGCCGGGCTCACCTTGCTTATTCTTCAGCACGATAAGATGAGATTCTACAGCGCCCAACCAGCCTGGTACCACTTGGGTATGTAAACAGGCCAGTAACTTTTTGCCTTCCTGCAGCACAGCCACTGAATCGTGATTTCCCCCCAGCAGCACCAGCTGACAGCCTGTCGATTGTAAATCGACAATGAGTTGATGATATAACTCGCGGGCGTAACTGGCAGGAGTGGCCGTATCAAAAATATCTCCGGCCACTATCAAGGCATCCACCTGATGCAATTCAATTTGCTGCTTCAGCCAGCCAAACAAGGCCTTGTGCTCGTCTGCCCTGCTTTTGCCAATAAAATGCTGGCCTAAATGCCAGTCTGAGCTATGAAGAATACGCATAAAAACTATGAAACGCCGCGGTATGCCGGAATAAACTCAGCATACCACAGGCACTTATATTACTCAGCCAGCATCAAATAACAGTACTGCATCCAGCACTGTTTCACTGACTTCGCGGTAAAACTCCTGATCGATATTTTCTACTGTATCCGTTGGCTGGTGATAATCGGCATGATCCGGCACGCCAAAATAGACAAAAGGCACTGCTCTTTTGTGGAATTCTCTGTGGTCGGAACTGAAGGTCCAGTCCTGGTGAGTGCCCACCCGCCATGCTGGCCTGTCATAACCTAATAATAAACGCACTGAACTTTGTTGCTGCAGTTGCTGTAATGGCTTTTCCAGCTCCGGATAATGATAAGAACCCACAGCAATTAACTGCTTATTGGTGTCGTGGCTCAGCATATCCATATTGATATTCAGCTTAACCCGTAGTGGGTTGAGCAGCTCTTGCTCAAACAACATACGGGCGCCCCACATGCCGGTTTCTTCGTTATCCAAGGCGGCAAACAACAGAGTATGGCGGGGTGGATGTTGCTTAAAATAACGCGCTATCGCTAGCAAAGCAGCAACACCTGAAGCATTATCGTCAGCACCAAAATAAATTTTGCCCTGATGCAAACCCAAATGATCGTAATGCGCTGTCAGCACCAGCAGGGGTAAGCTGGGATCTGAGCCTTCAATCCTGCCCAACACATTCGCAGCCCCCTTCATCAGCTGAGCTTTACCTGTGGTCGGTTGATATGGCTGTAAATAACCTTCTGTGCCAGCCGCAATCAAACCTATTTGAGTGAACTCTGTAACCAGCCATTGCTGAGCTTTGGCACCACCAGGCTGGCCTGTGCCACGACCAGCCAATTCGTCAGATGCTAAATAGCTTAGATCAGCCATTTGTTGCACAAAGTCGAGCCGCTGCGGCATGTGGCTCACCACAGGCTGAGGCTGAGCCAACAAACGTTTTTGCTCCATCTGGTTCAACTGCTCTAACAGATAAGGATGAAACGCATAACCAAGGCCTGCCACGACAAATAACAACCAAAGCCAGAGCGGAATACGGAGTAACTTCATAACAATCCTGAAAACAAAAAACAGAATGCAGCAGACTAGCGCAAACTGAATCAGCTCACCAGCCAAAGGCTTTGAAATAGCTAATTTTTCCTGTCGCTACCAACTGAGCTTGAGTGGTAAAATAGCGTTCTTTTTATCCTTATTACGAGAATCTTATGCCACAAAGCCGTAATGCGTCGTTTTGGTGGGCCATTGCCAGTGTATTGGTTGCTATGGTGGTGATCCAATCCGGTGCATCTTTAGCCAAAACCTTGTTTCCTGTGATTGGGCCAGAAGGCACTACGGCCTTGCGGGTGGGTTTTGCGGCTTTGATCTTGTCTTTAGTCTTTCAGCCCTGGAAAAACTGGCCAGCGAAACAGGACCAAAAAGCGCTTTGGCTTTATGGCGTTAGTCTGGGTGGCATGAACCTGATGTTTTATCTGGCGATTGAACGTATTCCTTTGGGTATAGCGGTAGCGCTGGAATTCACAGGGCCTTTAGCTGTGGCATTGTTATCGTCCAAACGTAAACTGGATTTACTCTGGGTCGCTTTGGCGATGGCGGGCATAGCCCTGTTATTGCCATGGCAAACCGAAGCCAGCGCTTTAGACCCGCTGGGTGTAGCTTTGGCGCTTGGTGCCGGGGCTTGTTGGGCCGGTTATATTATCTTTGGCCAGAAAACCGGTGGCGCTTTGCATGGAGGTACAGCTGTGGCTTTAGGTATGGCCGTGGCTGCTTTGTTTTTGTTTCCTATAGGTTTAGTCTCGGCTGGCACCACGCTTTTTAGCTGGAGTGTGTTGCCTTTTGCTTTTGCTGTGGCGCTGTTATCCAGTGCTATTCCTTACAGCCTGGAGATGGTGGCGTTAAAACGTTTACCAGCTCAGAGTTTCAGCATATTAATGAGCTTAGAACCTGCTATCGCTGCTTTAGCCGGACTGATTATTCTGGCCGAGCAATTAAGCCTGTTGCAGTGGCTGGCTATATTTTCTGTCATCGCAGCTTCGTTAGGAAGCAGTCTGACAGCGGGGAAAAAACCTGTAACAGAAGTGGTGTCATAAAATAGCATTGTGATTCTTACAGATCCTGTTCTATGCTGAATTTCAGAGGTAACGCAGGGTCTGTAGTAAATGCAAAAATCGTTGATGATTCCATTGTTTGGATTAGTACTGGCTTTACCTTGTGCTGCAGTAAAGAAATTTATCTGGCTAACTGACAGCAACACTCATCAGAATCCCACACAATATCGCCAAGCTCTGGATGTGAATGGTTTAACTTTAAAGTTATTAATGCAGTCTGTAACTGACGTTCAGCCAGACCCAGTGCAAGCCACAACAGAGCGGGCTATGGCCATATTGAAAACAGAAGCGGCAGCCTGCGCTGGTAACAAAGTCAAAAACGCTGAACGTTTAACATTCAGCTATGCCACCTCCATTCCTCATACTGTATTTCCGGGATTAAGGCTGTATAGCAAAACATCCTCTAAAACTACAAAGTACCTGCAACAACAACTGAATGAGCAGCAAAAAATCAGTTTGCAACAGTTGCTTAAAGGCGACAATCAACTGTACTTTGCAGTAGGCGGTGGTCGCTCTTATGGCGACAAACTGGATATATTGCTTAAACAACCACAATGGCAACACAAGTTCTGGCAACGCCGGTCTGTTGATATGTCAGCCGGACTGATTGATATGCTGGTACAAGACAGAGTTGATTTGTTGATTGAGTACCCTAATGTGATGCAGCATTATCTGACGCAATACAGTAAGGGAACAGAGCTGACAAGTTTTAGCATAGAAGAAGCAGAACCTTATATGCTGGGGTATATCCTTTGTGCGAGAACATCCGAAGGCCAGCAGCTCACTCAGTTTTTCCAACAACGCCTGAAACTGATCAGCCAACAAAAAAGCTATCTGGATGCGCATTTAGGCTGGGTAGATGCGGCGGACAGGCCTCAGTTGACCCGGTTATATAATCAGGTGTTCGGCACTTCGTTTTAATTTCCCGGAGTTTTATGCGCTTATTAGTGTTGTTATTACTGCTGGCGGTCGAAGCTGTCTGGGCCCATGCCGGTATGCAGTTGCATGGTACTGATGATTTTTCCACCGCAGAGCAGCAAAAATTAAAGGTCTGGCTGGAGCAAAGCTTTAATGCCACAAATCAAGTGTTGGGACCTTATCCATTTTTAACTGAAGTTTATCTATCACGCCGCACAGCATCCGAACCTGTGCCCTGGGCTTACACCCAACGTATGGACAAACAGCAGGTGTTTTTTCAGGTGGATAGCAGTTTTGATCTGACTGAGTTTCAGCAAGACTGGACTGCAGCTCATGAGTTCAGTCACTTAGCCTTGCCATTACTGGACAGAGAAGATTTATGGTTTGCTGAAGGTTTTGCCAGTTTTATGCAGTACCAGGTACTAAAGCAACAGCAGCAATTAGCCGAAGCTCCTGCTTTTTGGTATCAGCAAAAACTGCAGCCGCTTGCGCCCTTACTCACGGCTTCAACGCTGCCTTTCATTACCCAGTTAAAGCTTTGGCTAAAACAACGAAACTATAAGGCTGCTTATTGGGGCAGCGCCCTGTTTTTTATCGAAGCCGACCAGGTGTTGATTCGACAGGGTTCCAGCCTGCCCCAACTGATACAGAAGTATCAACGCCAAAACCGACTGACCGATCAAAACCTAAACCAGCTGACAAACTCATTAGATGCATTGCTCGATACGCCAGTTTTCGCGCCCCTCTTGCTGAAATATCAGCAACAGACCAGCCAGCAGTTATGGCGACAACATCCTGTTTATTTTGTTAGCATCGACAAAGCAGCGGAATAAATACAGCCGGAGTATCCACTGGTTATTTTTTTCACTTTTTCGCGCTTTATTGTCTTTTTTCCCTTTTCAGGCATTGTGAAAGCCTGTGCTCCTCAGTTAATTTAGAGCCTTAGGGTTTGACAGCACTTTTATGCAGGTTTTATCAATATGCCGCCAGTTGAGGGACATCAGCCTGAGTTAACTCTTGCATCGGATTTAACACCACAGCAAAAATTACAAGTGCGCCAACTGTGTTTTTATGGCTGTATATTTTGTGGCTCACCGGTTTTTCACTATTATTTACAGCCCAATAGCCCCTCTGCTGTGCTTATTTGCCCGCTGCACGCCAAACAACTGCGCAGCACATTACTGAGTCCCAGCACTTTAGTCGAACGCACCAGCCAACCTTTTAACCAGCAACGCATTAATAAACCAGGTTTTAGTTTTGACCCCAACCGCAGAGTGCAGGTATCCGTTGGTATGAATACTGTGTACGCCGACTTTATACCCAGTGGTGGTGAACAATATTGTATTTGGGTGAATGGCCAGGAGCTTTTTACGCTACACGCCGAATCTGGCTGGTTATGTTTTTCTTTTATGGTGTCCGACAGTGCTGGACAGCCTTTGATTCGGGTCGAGAAAGGTGAACTGCAGCAAAGCCCACCACAGTGGGAATACAGTTATGAGGTCAATACCCTGAAAATCAGGGATCATTTGCGCAGGCTACAATTTACCGCTCAGCTTTGTAATGACAGAGTGTTGCTGACCAAAGGGCATTTTATTGATAGTTATGGCGATGGTTTTGTGGTCGAAGGCAACAGAGTGATAGCCATGCTGGATGGTCAAAAAGGTGGCCAGTATATGCATAGAATTGAGCCAGGCCGTTACAAAGGGGGGTGGGCGTTATTTAATAAAATCCGCCATCCGGACTTAGTGATGCCGGGAAATTTTGCTTTTGTTTGTGCTGCAAAACGTAAATACCCGGGTTCGGAGCGCTGAAGTGCTTTGTCTTACATACAGTCTGTATGTAAAGATATCCGGATACAAATTGCTAAGACTTTTTGTCTTACATACAGTCTGACGTAAAGATATTCGGATACAAATTGCTAAGACTTTTTGTCGTACATACAGTCTGACGTAAAGATATTCGGATACAAACTGCTAAGACTTTTTGTCATATATATAGTCTGACGTAAATATAGTGACACAAAAAGGTCCAGAACCCACTCTGTCTGAGCAAGCCAAAATGACAAACTTAGCATACACTGGCAAAAGATCCTCTGAGGAATAAGGCGTTTAGCGCCAGCCTTATAACGTAGTCAAATGGAGAGACGTGATGCAGCAGAATGTTAAATTAACTCTGTCCCTTTTATGTACTCTGACCCTCCTGGTGTCATGCGGTGGTGGCGGCGGTGGCAGTACAGGGAATACTGGCGGCACAGGTGGAACAGGAGGCACAGGTGGCGGCACTGCGACAGCACCAGTCTGGACTGCAGGCCAATTCGGCGCTGAATCTCAATTTAAAGACTATTGTGTTGATCCCCGTTCAGGTACGGATCCATTTAATGGCGGAGCTTACCCGGACAAAGCCGGTACAGCTATGCATGAAAAAATGTGGTTACGTTCATGGAGTAACAAAACCTATCTTTGGTATAGAGAAATTCCGGATCGGGATCCAGCCAGCTACAGCATTTCCGCTTATTTTAATCTGTTAAAAACCACGGCTGTCACTGATTCAGGCGTGGCCAAAGATCAGTTCCATTTCACCGAAAATACCGCTGAATACCAGCAACAGTCTCAATCAGGTGTCAGCTCAGGTTATGGTATAGAGTGGTCTGTAGTCTCGACCACAGCACCCCGTTCCTTTACCGTAGCCTATACCGAACCAAACTCACCTGCGGCCCTGGCTGGCATTAAAAGAGGCGATTTTTTACTGGAAGTGGACGGCATTGATTTTGTGAATAACGGCACCAGTTCCGGCGTAAATGGCCTAAATGCCGGCTTATTTCCTGCGAACTCAGGCGAGCTGCATAGTTTCAAATTCCGCACTACAGAAAATACTCAGGTCAGTTATCAAATCCGATCGGCGGATGTAGCTGCAAGCCCGGTGCAAAATACCAAAATCATTAACACAGACAGTGGTCCTGTAGGTTATTTCCAGTTTAATAGCTATATAGTGCCGGCACAGCAGCAACTGATTGATGCTGTTGAGCTGTTTCGCGATGCAGCAGTGACTGAGCTGGTAGTGGATTTACGTTATAACGGCGGCGGTTTATTGGCGTTAGCTGGTCAGCTGGGTTATATGGTGACAGGCCCGGACATTATTCAGGGCAGGTATTTTGAGCGCCTGCAGTTTAATGATAAGTACGCCAATACCAACCCAATCACAGGCGACAGTTTGAGCCCAACGCCTTTTTATAGCCGTGAAATAGACTATGAAAATGGGACTTTAACTAACACTACTTTACCCAGTTTAAATTTAAGCCGTATTTATGTGTTAACTACAGAGAATACCTGTTCAGCCAGCGAAGCTTTTATGAATGGTCTGAGGGGCATAGATGTAGAGGTGATCCAGATAGGCGGTAAAACCTGTGGTAAACCTTATGGGTTTTATCCACAAGATAACTGCGGCACCACCTATTTCAGTATTCAGTTCAGTGGCATTAACTCCAAAGGTTTTGGTGACTACGCTGATGGTTTTAATCCAACCAATACACCTGTGTTTGCAGCAGATGTGAAAGGCTGCCCTGCTACAGATGATTTCTCTAAACCACTGGGAGACTCGCAAGAAGATATGTTAGAGGTTGCATTGCATTACGTGGACAACAACAGTTGCCTGACTCTGCCAGGATCAGGAGTGAATAAAGCACTGGGAGCACTGTCTGGCACAGCCGCAGCGTTGTCAGGTACCGCTATAACAGCTGGCCCTGCGGTGAAAGACCCATCTGAAAAGGCTTTAACCAACAGTATTCGTCAACCCATCAGGGACCAACAAGAGTGAGTAAGAGCTTGTTTTTAAACTATGCCACTGTAGGCAGTATGCTGCTGATTGTCAGCGCTTGTCAGCAGGTTCAGGCCGTTGCCGAACCTGCTGTACTGACAGAAACATCGCCAGAAGTAAAACTGGAGCTACAACAACAAATCCAAAAAGCCGTAGGCGGTCCTTTGGTGAAGCTGGCAGACAATGCTTATTTGTTTGAAAGCCAGATCTGGGTGGAATCTGTGGTGCTAAAAGATGACAAAGGTCGTCCTTTAGATGGCCGTCATATGGATTTAGCCAACCTGTTTATGCTGCAAATTGAGCAAGGCAAATGTCAGTTAAAACACAATAAATCAGGACAAGTTTTTACGCTGACCAAAGCAAAATGTATGGAGGAAAAACAGCGTTTCCCAGAGAAATAGCTGTGAGACTCCGGTCAAACTAAACCGGAGTCTGTTGATTTCTGCATTACCAAAGACAAAGCCGGCACTGCATAAAAAGCGGATAATTCCCTTACCGTGCGATAACTTACTTTTTTACCTGTTTCCGCTCTTTTAATGGTTGCCAGTGATACTCGTAACGAGCGCTGCTGGCAGGCATTAAACAACTCTTCCTGACTCAGAAAACGTTGCTGTCGCAGCGATTTTAGCAACTCAACTTTTAATACCAGAGCTTCTTGCATAAGGCGTTCACTCCACGAATTGGACAAGAGAATGGCGTCAGCAAAACCAGTCTTGAGTCTAGATGATTTTGTTTTCAAAAAAGAGACAAAATTATGAACCTGACGCTAATTTTAGTCCAGAGAAAAATTTACAAATGATTAACCAGCGACCAAACTGATGCTAAATTGATACCAGCATGTCAGTACTGAAGTGGGCCGGATAGAGCAACTCATGTAGCAGAATGCTAAAAAGGCCTGAAGTTCAGGCCTGTGTCAGAAGGGTAAAACTTAATTAGAGATGCTGATAAACGGATCCCAGGTAAAGTAACCAATAATGGCGCCGGTGCTGTTATTGACCAGTTTAAAACTCAGGGTGTACTGAATTTTTTGGCCAGGCTCAATCACAGTACCCTGAGTGGCGTAAGCATTGTTGTGGAACAGCTGCAAAGTGCCATTGACCGGATCTGAACCGCTCGGCAGATAGACGCTGGTATGCATATTAAAGTAACTCAAAGCGGTAATACTGGCAGATGGGGTAAAGCTGCCGCTGTACAAAAACGCTGTGTAATCTGTGTCACCATCAAAAGTGCTGACGGTCCAGCGCACTGTGTCACCCGAGTTGGCTTTAACATCCAGTTCAGATCCGCCCTGATTACTGGCTATATAGCTGTTTTGAGTAATCATTGAGACAAACACATCAGAACCGCCCCATGCACCTAAATTGGTTGGGCTGCCGACAGAGCCAGGTTTCATAGAACCATCGCCTAAACGTTCAGCCAGTTCAGTAGCATTGACTGCAACAAGAATATTGATAAGAGACATGATTATTCCTTTTTCATAGTTAAACAGACAGTAAGGTGAGTTGCTGTTGATCCCAAAAATATCCGCCTTAGTGGCTGATATTTTTGGGTACAAAGAGCTTACTCACTCCATCAAAAAGGTCAGTCTCAGTGCCGCATCAGTTTGGTATCAGTGCCTCATGATTGCCCCAGCTACGGATGTCTGATGGCGCAGAATCTCCCGCTTCATTGACTGCAATCACCCGGTAATACAGTGTTCCATGCAGGGTCAAGGCTTCAGGGTCGGCAAATATTTTGTCTTTCGCCGGATCAAAAGGTAACTTTGCATTGGATACTTTATCCGCGATCCGCTGCCAGGGGCCGTTTTCAGAAGATGCCCGTTCTATTCTGTAATAATGGGCAACGGCAGCTCCCAACCACTGAATATTTAGAGGATCTGTGATTGCTCTTAAAGTGGGAGCCAGCGGCACAGGCAATGGATCGGGTTTAATTTTACCTGCCATTTGAGCCTGAGCCAGTCGTACTAAGTTCACCACTTGTTGCTCGTCATTAAACTCAGCTTCGGCAAATCCCGGCAAACGATAGCTGTAATGCCCAGTGTATTCTTTATGAAAATAAAACCCGCCGTTGTGACGCTGTCCACGCCAGCCCCAGACAAAAACACCAGCCGTTTTCGCACCTTTCACTTCGGTCTTTACCGCCGCATCCAAAATAGCGGCAATATTTTTGCTGTCGGTTAAGCCAAACTCACCGATCAGATACACTTTTTTGCCGCCAATAGCCGTCAGATCTTTGCTGACTTGCTCTGGGTTATTATTGTTATTGGTGGTGTAGAAATGGTTGGAAATAATATCCACCGCCGGGTTGGTCAGAGATTCAGGGATAATTTTTAAATAGGTACCATCCACACTCAACTGCCTGGGCGCGTGGAGTTTAATTTGGGCCACGGTTTTTTGCACAAAATCTGCAGTGCTGTCTTTTAGCTCATTGCCGGTTTCCCAGGCCATGATGGCTTTTTCTTCAGAGTACAACCGGCCTGTGATGCTGTTTTTGCGCTGGATCACCTGACGGATAACATCCAGATAGGCGGCGTAAGTACGACTGTCTGTGCGGTAAAAATCATCGGCGGTTTCGCCATAAAAAGCGGCCAGTTGAGCGCGACCGCCCCACCAATCCCAATGATCAATAAAGGGCAAAATAAGCCGGATTTGATATTTTTCTGCCAGCGCTATCATGCGGTCGTACACCAGCATGGCTTTTTCGTTCAGCACAGGCATGCCGCCCTCTGTAGCTGGAGCTAAAATATGAGTTTCACGGCCGCAGGCGGCGTCAGATGGGTGAGCCACCGACAATACATAAACCCGCATGGCTTTATGGCCAGTAAAACTTAAGGCCTGAAACCAGTTTTCCTGCTCTTCTGCAGTAGGCCAGTTAAAGTACTGGCCCCAGCCGCGTGGATCTGCAGCACAAACTCCGCGGGCGTCGTCTTCTAATCGATGCAACTCAGGTGCATGCAAACCGGCAAATCTGAATTCGGTGTTGCCATCCATCAGTTGATGGCCCTGGCGGCTGATAAAGTGCTCAAAGGCCAACACCGGATAGCTACTGATCAACAGCAGCACAGTCAACACCCAACGATGCATCTTTACTCCTTTAGGGCTTTCAGCCCGATACCATAGGATCAATTAGTGGGTTTGTTCCAACAACAAAGCAGCTTCCATCATAGCGCGGCCACTGTGATAAGGCCCTTTCCAGAACCCTACCTTGTAGTGAGTGGCGCGATCCGGATGCGACGCCGCCAGCCAATGCCATTCACCGCCTATGGGGTCTATATGCTCACGCTGAATGTAAGCCCAGAGGCCTTCTGCCACGCTGAAGTAGCCCATGTCGCCTGTTAAACGCCAGGCGGTTAAAAAGCCCACTAAAGCTTCAGCCTGGATCCACCAGCAACTTTGCTGATGTTGATGCTGAGTCGCCAGATGCCACTCGTCGGCCAAATGACCGTCATCACATATGCCCTGTTGCAAGGCGACATCAGCCATCTGTAATACCAAAGGCCGGTATGTATTCAGCAAAATCTGGTTGTCTAAAGCACGCAGTGCTTCCCACAATAACCAACTGGCTTCAATATCATGGCCATAGGAATAAAAAGGCGAGTGGTCAACCCAGTCCAGATCTAAAAACAAACGCAAATGGCCATTGGCTGCATTGACGATACGCTCGGCAAACAACAACGTCAGCCGCTGCAGAGCCTGCTGCACATCAGTTGTTTTGTGCTGTAAATACAAAGCAGTATAAGCTTCCAGTACATGCAGGTGAGTATTCATGGTTTTAGGGTAATTTAAGTCTTTTTCACTTAAACGCAAATCCTGCACCCCCTGCCAGTCTTGAGAAAAAGCTTCCAGATAGCCCTGCTTTTCTTTATCCCAGCTGTGCTGTTCGAGCAACTGGAAATAACTCAGCGCTTTAGCAAGAGCGGCCTGATCGCCTGTGGCTTTGTAATAAGCACACAAGGCATAAATGGCAAAAGACTGGGCATAGGTTTGTTTTTTACCATTGACCAGTTGACCCTGAGTATCCAGTTCCCAAAACACACCACCAGCCGTTTTATCGTCAAAATGCTCCAGCAGGTACTGATAAGCACGGCTGGCCAGAGTTTTACACTCTGCTGAGTCAAGAAAAACCGCCGCTTCACTGAAAAACCATAAAATGCGGGTGTTCAGAATAATGCCTTTATTGGCATTGGCTTCGACACTGCCATCATCGTTAATTTGACCATAAAAACCTCCGGCCGGGTCGACTGCATGATCGGCCCACCAGCGCGCAATAGTTGCACAATGCGCCCGACAATGGGGCGCTGTCAGAGGCAAAGTCTGGATCATAAAGCTAAATCCCTTAACGCCTGTTCATTGCCATCGACCAAAGCATTAATACGCTGCACTGTCAGGGCCGAACGGTAGCCGTCTTCCGGTGTATTGATAGCGTAATCCAGCAGTTGTGCAACTGTGCTGGTCGCGACATGCATACGAGTGTCAGATGAAGCGTAATAAATAAAAACGTCGTTGTTTTCGTTCACTATCCAGCCGTTACTGAAGGTCACGTTTGATACATCACCCACCCGCTCTGCGCCTTCAGGTGCAATAAAATGACCTGCAGGTCTGTGTGTCACCAGCCAGGGTTTTTCTAAGTCGGTCATAAAGACATACAACACATAACGTAAACCTGCCGCCGTGTTACGTACCGCATGAGCTAAATGCAGCCAACCTTTGTCGGTTTTGATCGGAGCCGGGCCCTGGCCGTTTTTCACTTCATTGATGCAGTGATACACCTTAGGGTCGACTATCACTTCCTGTTTTACTTCTGCGCCAACCATAGAGTCAGTTAAACCCCAACCGACGCCGCCACCAGCGCCAACACTGATAAAGCCATCTTGTGGTCTGGTGTACAAAGCGTATTTGCCTTCGACAAATTCAGGGTGCAACACCACGTTACGCTGCTGACCAGAGTAAGTGATTAAGTCCGGCAACCGTTCCCAGTTGACTAAATCTTTAGTACGGGCAATACCACACTGGGCTTCAGCAGCCGACGTGTCATCAGGGCGGTTTAGATCTTTGCGCTCAGTACAGAACAGACCATAAATATAACCATCGGCATGAGCCGTCAGACGCATATCGTAGACATTGGTGTCGGGTCTGTCGGTTTCCGGCATAGTGACAGGCTTAGGCCAGAACACAAAGTTATCCACACCATTGGCGCTTTCAGCCACGGCAAAAAAAGATTTGCGGTCATTGGCTTCCACCCGCACCACCAGAATGTATTTGCCCTGCCAATAGATAGCGCCCGAGTTAAAGGCTGCATTAATACCATTGCGTTCCAGCAGTAAAGGGTTGCGCTGTTCACTGAAGTCATAACGCCAGGTTAAAGGCGCGTGAGCAGCGGTTAGTATCGGGTTCTGCCAGCGGCGATAAATACCATTACCGCCTGCAACAGGCTGGTTTGGTAACGAGAGTAATTTTTGATGTTCTGCGAATAATTGCGCTACATTTTGCTTAAAAGTCATGGGAACTGTTCACCCTTTCCAAATTTATCACTGATGCTTTGTTGTTTCTGCAGTACCTGACCATCTCTTGCGGCAGGAACCGGTTACATATTTACCTATGATTGAGCATAGAATACTCAACCATAGATGAAGGTTTTTTTACTTACTATGGATGGCCTCGCCAGATAGTGCTGCAGCTGCAGGTCGATCTTCCGGTTCATCCCTTAATTGATCCCACCAGTAAAACTTCAGAAACAAACTGGTCAGAACCGCTACTACCATAGCCGCAGCAAAAGCACTCCACAGCTGGATCACCATAAAAATAGGAGCTGCGGTTAAACTGGTATGCCAGACGATACCAACACAGACATTGGCCATATCGCGGCCAAAATCACGGTTGGGCTGAATAGCCGGATTGTCTTTTTGCAGTTCAAGCAGTACCGGAGACCAGAAGCCCCAAGGCCGGGTTTTACGATAGAACTCTTTTAATACAGCCATTTCATCCGGCGGAGTCAGTAAGCTTGCGACTATGCAGGTCAATAAACAAAACGCGAACAGCACAGGGAAAGCATACAAAGGTGATACCGAGGTAAACATCATAGGTATGGCGGTTAAAATACCGGCCAACATGCCAAAGAAATAGCCATAGCCGTTAAAGCGCCACCAGTACCATTTCAATAAGTTTGCTGCTGTGTAGCCACCGTATAAGGCCGAAACCAGCCATAAAATCAATTCATTCAGCGATGGAATAAATAAACCTATAGCGGTGCCAATCAACACAAATAATATCGACACCAGATAGCTGAGTTTCACATAGGTTTTTGGGGCTGCGTTGGCATTGACATACTTTTTATAGATGTCGTTCACCAGATAAGCCGGGGCAGCATTGACAGTCGCGGCAAAGGTCGACATAAAGGTCGCCAGTAAACCTGCGACAATTAACCCTAATAAACCAGCCGGAATATAATTGGCCAAAGCAAAAGGCAGAATTTGTTCAAAATCAACGTTCGGGCCCATAGCATTCAGTTCATCACGGAAAAATACCAAAGCCAGTACAGCCAAACCGGTGATCATCATATAACGTGGGAATAACAACACCACACTGACAATCCAGCTCATTTTAGCTGCTTCAACCGGAGTTTTTGCTGAGAGTACCCGTTGCATATCAAAGTTTGGCGCAGGTCCTGCCAGACTTTGTAAAAAGCCTTTAAACAACACCAGCATAAAAAACACTGAAAATAATGACCAACCGTCTTCAACTATCTTCTGATTGGCGGATGCCAGTAACTCCGACCAATCTAAATCCAAAGTCCAGCCAAAAGCCAGGCTATGCCAGCCTTCAGGCACTGCAGCTGCGAGCATGTCAGGGGACACCTGCAGCATGGCAATGACGCCAATAGCAATACAGGCAAAGGTCATAATAATAAACTGCACCACTTCAGTGATCACCACACTGAACATGCCTCCCTTCACCACATAAGCTGTAGTGATCAACGTGACCAGCAACCCATAAAGCACTTCATTGGTATGAGCATCGGCCGCTAGTTGCCAGGGTAAAAAGGCCGCAGCAAATTTACCTATGCCAATAAAACCATAAGCGAGGAATCCAATCACACTCAACAGCGCAAACAGCACCACAATCAAGTGGCTCCACTGAGCGCCGCGGCTATTGCCAAAACGGAAAGTGATCCATTCAGCACCCGTCATTACACCAGAGCGCCGCAGCCAGATCGACAAAAACACCATCAGGAAAATTTGATTAAAAGCAGGCCAGAGCCAGGGGATAAAAACGCTTTTTAAACCGTAAATAAACAACAGATACACCATCCACATGGTGCCACTGATATCAAACATACCGGAAGCATTCGATAAGCCCAGATAATACCAGGGCATTTTGTTGCCTCCGAGGAAGTAACTTTGCATATCCTTATTGGCTTTCTTGGCTATCCAAAAGCCTATCCATAGCGATAAGGCAATGTAAGCCAGCACTATGGCAATATCTATAGGAGCTAAATTCATTTGCTGTTCGTCTCTGTTGACTTGTCCGGCCATGGCTGATGTTTATGGACCAGCGGGCCTGTTTTTCATTTTATTTTTTTACAGTCGCTAGTTACACACCACTGATGTAACCGGTTACTGACTGGTTTTGAGTTTACCTTTTTATGTTCAGTTGGCAAGCTGTTATTTGCGTTTATTTCTGCACTGACTTATAACGCTTTGTGTAGAATACAAAATAACAATGCTGAAAAAAGCTCGTAAATCAGTCACAAAGGTCGATATTCATGTCCACAATCCGCGATGTATCCAAACAGGCCGGTTTATCTATTGCCACAGTGTCACGCGCTTTGAGTACACCGGAAAAAGTGTCACCCGAAAGCCTGAAACGGGTTCAGCTTGCTATCGAAAAGCTGCAATACAGACCTAATATGTTGTCGCAAAAATTCCGCCATAACACGGCCAACAGCATAGTGGTACTGGTGCCAAACATTGCAAACCTGTTTTTCTCTACTGTGATCAGCGGTATTGAAAACGTCGCGCAAAAGCGCGGTTTTAATGTGTTGTTGGGCGATACCCGTGACTCAATGAAGCGCGAGCAGGAATTTATACATCTGGTAGAAACACGCCAGGCGGATGGTTTAATTCAGCTAAGACCATACAGAGCCAACAACAGCCTGCTGCCTAAAGCCCACGTAACAGCAGTCAACGCCAGTGGTTGCGAAAATACACCTTACCCAGCGGTGCGGATTGACAATGTCGCAGCAGCAAAAGAGGTAGTGCAGTATCTGATCTCGTTAGGCCACAAGCGTATTGGCATGATTTCAGGCTTAAAAGATAACCCGCATGCGATAGACAGGATGCGGGGTTACAAAGCTGCATTAGCTGAAGCTGGTATTGAGTTTGACCCTGCGTTAGTCGCTGAAGGTGATTTTACTTTATGGTCAGGTTTAAATGCGTCTGGCCATTTCAGTCGTATGCCTACACCACCAACAGCTCTGTTTTGCATGAATGATGAAATGGCCATCGGTGCAATTAAAGGATTGAAAAGTAAGGGCTTTAAAATTCCAGAAGATATATCAGTGACGGGTTTTGACGATCTGGAATTTGCTAAATACAGTGACCCGGCACTGACCACCATAGCGCAACCCGCCGGAAAAATAGGCGAAAAAGCGGCAGAACTGTTGTTTCAATTGCTGGATGGCAGTCATGAAGGCAGCAGTGAATTTGTTTTGCCTTATGAGTTTGTCATCCGCCAAAGTACAGCCGCAGCGCCGAAAAGAGACTAATCCAGGCTGAAGTAAGCTTACAAATTACACAAAATCGATTTGCAAAGGCAAATGTAACCAGTTACATTCAGTGCAACTTTAGTTTTGTCAGCACACTATTGGCCGGACTTCCCCAAGCAGACCTAAAAATAGTGGGCTGGCATCCTGTTTCAGGTGTATTTGTATGTTGTCGTTACCCGTTCAAAGCCAGAGATTCACGGCATGGCTGCAAAACTCAGCGCTGCCCTTCTGGAGTCAACAAGGCATAAACCCACAAACCGGCGCTGTATACGAAAAATTTAACGCCGATCATCAACCAGACCTCGGTGCAGTATTTCGCAGCAGAGTGCAAGCCAGACAAATTTTTGTTTTTGCCGCCGCTTATCAGCAAGGTTGGTTACCTGACGCCTTGCCAGTTGTGGCAGGCATACAACACTTCTTAAACCGGCATGCAAAAAAAGACAGCTCTGACGCCGGCTATGTGCATAGCCTGACGGCAGCGGGAGAGCAGCTGGACCAAAAGCTGGATGCCTACGATTTTGCCTTTTTTCTGCTGTCCTGCGCTTATCGTTACCAAAGCTTTTCTGATCTGCAAGCGCTGGATCAGGCCAACAAATTATTGCAGCAAATAGAACACCAATTCCGTTCTGTGCCTGGTGGTTGGATGGAAGGTGATTACAGCAGTCCTTATCGTCGGCAAAACCCGCACATGCACTTATTTGAGGCCTTTTTAGCCTTGTATCAGGTAACAAAAGACGGGAAGTGGTTGGCGAAAGCAGGACAAATCTACACCTTATTCGAGACGGTATTTTTTCGTGCCGATCAGGGGGTCTTGCTTGAATATTTTACCGATCAATGGCTGCCATTGCCTGGTCCGCAAGGGCAAATTGTTGAACCAGGCCATATGTTTGAATGGGTTTGGTTATTGCGTTGGTATCAACAACTGACAGGCACTCCGGTTGACTATTACTGTGAAACTTTATACCAGAATGGCCTGAAACTTGGACTGGAAGCCAGCACAGGGCTGATTTATGACGAAGTAGTACCAGGGCAGGAGCCGTTAAAAAAAACCAAAAGGCTCTGGCCTTTAACAGAATTAATTAAAGCCAGTCTGGCTCAGGCAAAAGCCAGTTCAGAGCCGGAGTACCAACTCAAGGCAGAGCAACAAGCGGCTTTCACTATAGATCTGTTGTTTCGTTTTTATCTGCCAGCCAATGTAACCGGTTTATATGTCGATCAACTGGATGCAAATAATCAGGTCTGTGTAGCTGACGCACCCGCCAGTACGCTTTATCATCTGATGGTCGCCGGCTTAGAAGCCCGGGCTTATTGTCAAACCCAGCAAAATGGAAAACTCTGATGTGGTCAACCGACTGTTTTAAAACCTATGATATTCGCGGCATAGTGCCCACTCAACTCAATGAAGAGCTGGCTTACCGTATTGGTCGGGCTTTGTGCCAGCAGCTGTCGGCGAAAACAGTGGTGATAGGCCACGATATCCGTTTATCCAGCCCATCCTTAAGTGCAGCTCTAGCTCAGGGTTTGCAAGAGGGTGGTGCTGATGTGATCGACATAGGTTTATGTGGCACAGAGCAGGTATATTTTTCTGTATTTCATTTAGAGGCTGACGCCGGTGTTTGTGTCACAGCCAGCCATAACCCGGCTAATTACAACGGCATGAAGTTTGTGGGCAAAGGGTCCACCCCTATCAGCGCCGACACAGGTTTAAATGCCATCAGGGATCTGGTGGCAAACGCAGAATTTACCGCCCCTGTTGATGTCGGTAGCTATCAGCAACAAAATACGCTGCCAGCTTATGTTGACCATCTGCTGACTTATCTGGATGTGCAAGCACTGAAACCGCTGAAGGTGGTGATGAACCCAGGCAATGGTGGTGCAGGTTTAGTGGTCCATGCACTGGCGCCCTTATTGCCAATACAGATTATTCCGCTGCAGTTTGAGCCGGACGGCACTTTCCCACACGGCGTACCTAACCCCTTGTTAGTCGAAAATCGCTTAAGCACCAGTGCAGCGATTCAAGCACATCAAGCCGATTTAGGCGTGGCATGGGATGGCGATTTTGATCGCTGTTTCTTCTTTGACGAACAAGGTCAGTTTGTTGATGGATATTATCTGGTCAGTTTATTAGCCCAAGCTTTATTGCTGAAAAATCCGGCTGAAAAAATCATTTATGACCCCAGGTTATACTGGGCGACTCAGCAAACAGTAAAAGCCGCAGGTGGAGTACCTGTGATCAGTAAAACCGGTCACGCGTATATTAAAGAGAAAATGCGCTCTGAAGATGCATTATATGGCGGTGAAATCAGTGCTCACCATTATTTCCGTGACTTCGCGTATTGCGACAATGGCACTATTCCCTGGCTATTAATTCTGGCCTTGTTGTCGGCTACAGGCCAACCTCTGTCGGCTTTGGTGCTGCAGTTGCAGCAGCAATTTCCTTGCAGCGACGAACTGAACTTTAAAGTCACAGACGCCAAAGCCGCCATAGCTGCTATTGCCGCTTTGTATCAGCCGGAAGCACTGGAAGTAGAGCTGCTGGATGGTTTAGGTCTGAACTTCGCTGACTGGCGCTTTAACCTGCGTATGTCCAATACAGAGCCTTTGCTACGGCTGAATGTAGAAACCCGGGCTGATGCAAAGCTGCTGGCAACAAAAATTGCGGAGCTGACCTCAGTCTTACAGCCCTTCTTAGTCTGATATTTCTTGCTGTCGAAAAATGAAGGGCGCCGTTAAGCGCCCTTCGTTTTATAACGCATGCATCACTTTGGCATGCTCAGTCAGAATTTTAATAGTGCTTTGGTCCTGATCAAACACTGAATTTAAACCCTGAGGTTCCTGCGGCGGATCGCCCAGATAATCATCCCCCACTTGCCAGATAAAATCAGCTCTTTGGGTGCGACCTGCACCACTCCAGGTCCAGAAGTTAGAGCCTGCGATGGCACGCCCAGCTTTGGCTTGTTGTTCTATCAGCTGAAAAAATTCTGTATAAAACTTGTCGCGCCAGACAGTTGTCGCTTCAGGACGATAATCTGCTCCATCCCTCTCTATACCAAATTCTTCCATCACCAGTGGCTTGTTCATTTGATCCGCCACAGCAATATGCTGTTCGATATAAGTTTTAGCTGTTGCCAAACCAGAGGCATAGGTCTGCTCCGCCTGAGTGATATCAAACCACTGCCAGTTTTTCGGCCACAGGTGGAAGGTCAGATAATCAACATAAGGTGACTGATGCGCTTTGATAAACAAATCCATATCATCCAATGCGCCTCTGCTGCCTTCACTGCCGGTCGACACCAGCTGTTGTGGCGCCAGCTGCTTAATAAACTGAGCTGTGTCATTGACCCACTGCACATAAACTTGCGCGTTTTCTGCACCGGCTTCACCACTGCCTGGCCGGGGTTCGTTCGCCAACTGCCAGCTCATAATGGTTGGATCTGCTTTGTAGGCAACACCTGTCACTGTGTTGGTGCGCTCAATCAGCTTTTGGATCAGGCTTCGATACAACTGCTGCGACTCAGCCAGACGATAAAACCGTGCTGAATTTTGCATAAAGGCATTCCAGTCTTTGGTCAAATCCGGGTCAAGCACAGGCTCGCCGGTTTGCCAGGCGACGTATTGCGACATACCGCCGGACCATTGCCAGAAATTGTTTAAAAACAACACAGCTTTCATCTCGCGTTTCGCCATTTCTGACAACAGAAAATCCAGCCCTTGCCATAACTCTTCATCAACCTGACCAGGAGCTGTCTGAATAGCTGGTTTTAGCGACATCACCAGTGCACTGGCCTCAGAAGCAACCAGTACTCTTAAATTGGTGACGCCGGCAGCTTTCAGTTGGTCCAGCTCTTTGATTAAGCGTGTTCTGTCGCCTTTATCCCCATCTGCACCTAAATAGGCGCCATACCAGAAATTAGTACCCACAAAATAATAGGGCTTGCCCGCCAGCTGAAACTGTTTGCCTTTCACCTGCACAAAAGCAGCAGACTCAACCACAGAGTGTTGCTGCGGTTCGGTCACAGGCGCTTTATTGCAGGCCGTCATAGCTACCAGTATAAAAATCAAACCCATCAGGCTTTGCAACTGCTTCATTTCACGCCTCCTGTCGCGCCTTTTTCACCGGCACGAAATGGCACCGCAGGTAAACCAGCACTGTTGTATAAATTGGCATAGGTGTAGTCGGCCCAGCCAAAACGTACCGATACCGGTTGTTTCACTTTATCACTCCAGACCAGCACCTCTCGTCCGTCTAATCTGGCCTGCGCATTTTGGTATTTGCCATCAGCTCCAGCGACGGCAAAGCCTTTTAACTCATCACCTTGCACTGACAACCCGGTACCTGCCTGATCAAAACTCAAACGCAGTTGAGCGCCTTCGGCTTGCATTGACTTAAACACCGGGCCTGAATACAGCAAATCTTCTCCGTATACCACAGCACGGGCCGCCAGCCATAAACGTTCAGCCACAGGTTTTTTACGGCGCGGATGCACATCTTCGATATCACCTAAATCTGTGATCACCGCCATAGCAGTCTGAGGCAAGGCCAAAGTCTGAGTTTGAGCTTCACGTAAAGCCGCCCAGCTACTTTCAGCTGGTTGAGCCTTAGGTTGCATATAACTCGCCAGCTGCACATATAAAAACGGCAGTGGTTGCTGCCAATGCTGGCGCCAGCTTTGAATTAACGTGCTGAATAGCTTGTGATAATACTGTGGTTTATCACCATTGCTTTCGCCCTGGTACCAGATCACACCTTTTACGGCATAAGGCATTAAAGGTTTGATCATGGCGTTAAACAATACGCCTGGTTTCCAGTTCAGAAATTTTACGTCTGGTAGTTTCGGTTCAGCCGTGTTGTTATAACGCCAGTCCCCTTCCAGATTGAGCTGTGTCGTATCAGCTTTTAACCACAACTGACCGGCCCGGCCTACTGAAACTTTATTATCCCAGCTGTTGATCACCCGCAGCGCTATCAGGTTATCACCCGCTTTTAATAGTCCGGCAGGCAACTTAATTTCAGTAGTGGAATCAGCCCAACTTTCTTCGGCCACTTGTTTGCCGTTGATAAAAATCCGGCCTATTTGATTAATGTCGCCAAAAAACAGTGAGGCTTGTGTCGGCGCTTTAGCCAGCTTTACAGTTTTGCGTAACCAGACAATATCACTTAGCGGTGTGGCGTTAGGTAAGCTCACCTGCTGCCATTGGCTGTCAGCTGTAGCTGGCTCAGCCAGTTTTAGTTGCTCAACACCAGCGTTACTGCCAATCAACTGCCATTTTTGCTGATCTTTTTGTTTATTCTCTTCAATACGTTGCTGCCATACTTCTGGCTGAGCCTGCATATCAGCGGCATCTTTTTCATAACCTGGCACAGCCAACAAAGCCTGAGCCGGAGTCCAGGCTTCAGCAGCAGTGCCGCCCCAGGTGGCATCAATAATTCCGACTGCCACACCTTTTTGCAGATGATTTTGTTTGGCAAAAAACCAGCCTATTGCAGAGAAATCAGCCACAGTTTCAGGCGAAGCTTTAATCCAGCTTGCCTCAGGCACAGGCTGGTTGGATAAGGCAGATAAGGTTTTGGGCAAAGTGTAAAAACGGATTTTCGGCAACTGACTATCCTGCACTTCCTGCTGCCAGTTTTCAGTTTGCGCCCCCAGTTTCCATTCCATATTAGATTGGCCTGAGGCAAGCCAAACATCCCCTAACCAGACATCGGTAAAGCTTATTTTTTGCTCTTTACTGCTGATAGTCAGCTGGTAAGGCCCGCCTGCGGCTTGTGGTTTGAGTGTCGCAAGCCATTGGCCTTTTGCATCTGCGGTAACGTTGGTTTTGCTTTGCGCCAGCTCTACTTCAAGCTGTTGACCAGCTTTAGCCTGCCCCCACACCTTTAACGGCAGGTCACGTTGCAGCACCATATGATCAGCAAAAAGTGGCGGTAGCTTTAATTCGTCAGCCATCAGGCCTGGGGTGATTAGAGTCATAAGGATCAAACAACAATGTAGTAATTTAGACATCAGTGTGCTCTTTCTCTGTATAGCGGCTCAAGCCATAAAGTTGCATTGAACCTAAAATCAGGACTGAAAAAGAAAAGCCGGATCAAGCACAAGGCTAAAATCCGGCTCTGAGTACTTTAGAAACGAGCTCTTACACCTAAGGTATAACGACGCTCATAAATATTCTGGTTTATTTTCAGACTTTCCCATTGCAGGTAACTTTCTTCGTATTCTTCGGTCAGGTTAGTGCCCTGAGCAAATACGGTAAAGTTATCGGTAATGTCATAGCTGACCGAAGCATCTACATAAGCTGTAGGTTGTTGCCAGAAGCCAAAGTCGGCCTGGCCCCAGACGTTGACCGGATATTGCAAACGTTTGCTACGGTAGTTATGGGCTATACGAGCCTGGAAACCATCTTTTTCATACCAGATAATGGAGTTGGCAGAATGCTCTGAGTTGTCCGAAATTGGCAAAGTTTCACCATAATAATCTTTGCTGGCACTTTCACTAGGGGCATAAGTGTAGTTAAAAGTCACACCAAAACCGCTCCAGAAATCAGGCAGGAAATCAAAGGCTTGCTGGTAACCAAACTCTATACCATCAATAGTGCCACCCTGGCCATTTTGTTTTGTTAGTGTAGGAACTGCTGTATTACGCACCACACCATCTGAATCCGGAATGTCTGAACGTAAGACAGTGCCGGTTTCAATAAAGGATTCAATATCCATGCGGAAAGCGCCCAGGCTGACCAAACCACTTGGGCTGAAATACCATTCCAGACTGATATCAAAGTTGTCGGAGCGCCATGGGTCCATCATAGGATTACCGTTGGACTGAGCTTGTTGAGCCAAAAACAGGCTGGAGTTATTTGGATCTATAGTGCGGGTCACGGATAAGCCTAAACCCAAATCATCGCTGTTTAGTGCGGTCATGGTTTTAGCGTAGGCCATACGCAGTTTCAGTTCGTCGGTTAAATCGAAGGAAATATTAAAAGAAGGTAGTACATCCGTGTAATCACGGTCAGTCACTACATCGCCACCATCAGACAAAGGCGTGCCTGAAATACCTTCGTAGTCAACACCATCGACAGTAACAACTGAAGTCGCAGCCAAAATATTCTGTACCACGTTCAGTTCAGTTTTAATCACCTGTACGCCGATATTACCGCGGAAAGGTAAATCCAGACTGCTGATATCGCCTTCGAAATTAGCTTGTGTATACACAGTGCTGGTTTTCTCTTCGACGTCATAAGAATCAGCCGGATCTTTTTGTCTGACATTACCGCCATACAATGCATTCTGGAACCCTAAAGCATCATCCATTACTTTAGGATCAATAAAGTACAAACCTGCTGAAGGTAAACCTGTGACTGGACCAAAATCATTGATCTGCTTCACCCAGCCAGCAGGTAAACCTGAAAAGGGTTGCAAAGCAGCAATAGACAAGCCGGTATCAGGTAATGTCGAACCCGGATCTTTCCATTTGGCATACACAGTCTTACCTTCAGTGGAGGTAAAAGGTGACACCAAATCATAGGTAAACCTGACCACATCACGTTTAGCGTAACGCACACCAAAATCAACAGAGGTTAAATTTTCTAAATCAAAAGCATAACTACCGTCTGCTCTTAAAATATCCAGATTGGCTTCATCATCTGAGTTATGCTCAGAATAAGTAGACACCAGACCATAGTTGGCCATATTGCCGGTCTCTACGCCAATATTCCAATCCGGGTGCTCACCACGATAATCAATAGACACCGGAATGTAGTAATACAAAGGTTGGCCATTGTCACCTAACAAAGGTTGACCATCAGCCTGAGTAATAGGTAAACCCTGAATACCGCCAGGATTCACAGCACCAAACCCATCACCAAAATCAGCACCTACACCGACCTGAGATAAACCATCGTTTAAGTAGGAATCCGCAAAGTTTTTGGTGCGCTCCGCCGTGGCTTTACCATGTAAATACCGCAGTGAGCCTTTAAATTTATCCCCATTATCATAATCAAGCTGCAGGTTGGTATTCAGCGATTCGCGGTAATCCACTTCACTGCGCGAGTAGGCATTTAAACCACGGGCCTCTAAATCCACTGACTCCACTGCGTAAAAATCAGGAGCAACTTCTGTGGCTACGTCTGGTTTAAACCAGCCCCAGTTTCGCCAGGTATTATGAGCCACTATGCCGGACGCACGGTCGAACTGATCCATATCAGTGTAAAACACATCAGCTGTTAGCTTTAAGCTGGATGAGATTTCATACTGAAAGGATGAAGTTAAACCCAAACGCTCACGCTCAACAAAACGATTCATCGCGCTGTGGCTTTGAAAACTAAAAAAGGTGTCATCGGTGTCACCGTCTGCATTCACATCGGCGGCCCCCTGAGGCCAGGCGCCACTTTCTGCTGCCAAGCCCCACCAGCCATCATTTTGGGCACCATTACGGTAATTAGCGAGGTTTGAATTCGAGTAGGTTGCAGAAAAAGCTGCACCAAATTTTTCACCATTGTAAGCAGCAAACATACTGGTTTTATCATCCACTTCTTCAGTGTATGAACCATAAGTCCCTTCTGTTGAGCCCACTAAAGTCCAGCCTTCTTCCAAATCAAAAGGTCTGTGGCTTTTTAAATTGATGGTGCCTGAGATACCACCAGCCAAAGTGCTGGCAGTTGGTGATTTAAATACATCTACTCCAGAAATCAGTGAGGACGGAATATCAGTAAAGTCAGGTTGTACTGTGGTAATAGAACCTGCACTTAAAAACTGCTCACCGTTCAGGAGAGTGGCCACCTGCGGCATACCACGAACGTTTACAGTGGAGCCTTCGCCGGCAGAACGGCGAATTTGCACACCATTAATACGCTGTAAAGAGTCTGCAATAGTCGTATCTGGCAGCTTACCAATATCTTCCGCCACTATGGCGTCGACCACCTGATCAGAATTACGTTTGGTGTTCATCGAGGCGACTTGCGAGCCTTTGACACCACGTACAAGAATTTTTTCGATTTGAGCATCTTCGGTGTTTGCTTCCTGTGCCTGCGCATAACCGGCACTAAAAGCCAAAATAGAGCTGACACTAAGCGCCAGAGCAGAACGCTTAAACTGGTTTTGGGAATTGTTCATGAATCCATTGTCCTGTTGTATTCGGGCTTTTTGCCAGAAGCAGCACCACAGGCAACCTGTCTATCACGACAAGATGTCAGAGCACCCAAAGCAAAACACCCGTTGTATTTCTAAGTTTGTAACAATGAAACCTATCGGTAACCGGTTACATTTTGTTTTACACCTTCCCCAAGGTTTTACGAATGTAGTACATGCAAAAATTTTCTACAACTGTCTGATGAATTTTTTTTGATCGTTTAAATTTAAATCAGTTAGAGAATCCAGATTTATAGCTATTTATCAATAATTTATTAGAAAACACTCAACAAAGACCGATAAAAGGTACTTCTTCATTTTGAGCATAAAAACAGCAGTCCCAGTTCGTTAACATCAGGCTGTGGAAGTGTAAATAAGGAAAAGCAGTGTAACCGGATATCATCATTTGATGTTCACGTAGGCAACCTGAGACATAGCCCGAATATGAATGCAAACAAAGAGCTACACAAAAGGATATTTTACTGAAAGGCCAGACATTGCTGGCCTTTTTGCTTAGATTCAGGCCGCAGGTTGTTCCAGCAGTACTTTAAGTTTATCCAGACCTTGTTGCAGATCTTTACCTATCAAGCCTTCCATATCCATCACCAGTAATAACAGGTTCATCGGATAAGGCATGTCGCCCTGAAAGCCCCATGTGACTTTGGTTTGCTCAGCTGTGTTTTGTTCAAGTAGCAGATAAGCCGGCGATACTGAGGCAAAAGGCTTTAAAAAACGCAGTTCGTAATCAATACGTTCACCGGGTTTAATAGCTTTGATTTCCTGTTCGCCTGTACCCACATCATCTTTTTCGCTGTGCCATGCCGACACAAAACCTACAGTGCCATCTTCACCTTGGTAGGTTTTTTTCACATTCGGATCCAAAGCCATCCAGACGCTGAAGTTATCCTGATTTTTTAACAGCACCAGATAACTGAACACCTGATCTTTAGGTTTATTGATACTGACACTGCGTTCCACCTGATAAGACGAAGGCAAAACCAAAGCAGCCAGTAACAACACAGCCACTGCAAGTAAAAAACCAATCAGTATTATTTTTATAAGTTTCATAAGGACTCTCTTCCGGTTAAAGACTCTCTTCTGGTTATAAAGGCTAAACACAGCCCTTCACCAGTGTAGTCCGAAACTTTTGATTTAGAAAAGAGTGACTTATGCCGGCTTTCTTAGCTTTAACTGAAATAGCTGCATTGCAATTTCATCAGATTGTTGTTGCTCGGCTTTTTGCTGTTTTTGCAGCGCGTTAAATTCACGGTTATGGATCACCGCCTCTATGCCTTTGCTGTATGCCACTTGTTTCTGACACACCTGTTGCTGCTGTTGCAGCTCAGACAAAGCCGCACCGACTTTTTCCTGCTGCTGCTGTTGCATGTCCTGCAGCACAGTTTTCATCGACGCCAGATTTTGTAAACCCAAAGCCGATTTCATCTGGTAACTGCGTTCCATACCAGAAATATGTTCCGTCAGCAGTTGCAAACGCCGTTCTTCATTGGCCGCTTGTTGATTCAGTTGCTGCTGGCGTTGTCCCATCTGCTTTAAATTGGCTTGCTGTTGTTCCAGGTATTTTTTCAACATAGGCTTAACTCAACAATTTAGTTAAATCGGCTTGGGATTGCTGAAAATCAGCGCTTTGTTGTAAGCCCTGACATAAAAAATGTTCGATGGCCGGATAGAGTTGCACAGCTCTATCGAGCTCCTGATCTTTGCCCATCTGGTACGCGCCTAAAGGGATCAGTTCCTGCACCTGTAAATAACGTGAGTACAATCGTTTTAACGCATAAGCATGTTTAAGCTGCTGATCCGGCACTATTTGTGGCATCACCCTGCTGATGGAAGCCCCTATATCAATAGCCGGATAATGACCACGTTCGGCCAGAGTCCGGCTTAATACCACGTGACCATCCAAAATAGCGCGGGCTGCGTCTGCTATTGGATCCTGCTGATCATCGCCTTCAGCCAATACGGTATAAATGGCGGTCATACTGCCTTTGCTATCGGCACTATTGCCTGCTTTTTCAACCAATTGTGTCAGCTTGCTAAAGACCGAAGGTGGATAACCTTTGGTCGCAGGCGGTTCACCGACAGACAAAGCAATTTCGCGCTGCGCCTGGGCATAACGGGTTAGTGAATCCACCAGCAGCAAGACGTTAAAACCTAAATCACGATAATAAGCCGCCAGTCGGTGACTCAACTCTGCTGCTTTTAACCGCAGCAAAGGCGACTGGTCAGCCGGAGCCGCAATCACAATGGCCTTTTTTAACCCTTCAGGCCCCAGACTATGTTCAATAAAATCTTTTACTTCCCAGCCTCGTTCGCCTATTAAACCCACGATCACCACATCGGCCTGGGTATAACGGGTCATCATGCCCAGCAACTTACTTTTACCTACGCCTGAGCCGGCAAATAAGCCCATCCGTTGGCCCTGACCTACAGTAAATAGCGAGTTAATAGCGCGGATCCCCACATCCAGCGGAGCACTGACGCCTTTTTTCTGCAAAGGGTTAACAGCGGGCAAAGCCGCATTGATACGATCGCCGGTTTTAATGGCTGCTTTGCCATCCAGCGGACACATTAAACCGTCCAGCACCCGGCCTAATAGCTCAGTGGAAACCAATAATTGATTGGCGGTCGCGACGGTACGAACACGGGCGCCGGCTCTTAAACCATCCACTGCTGTTAATGGCATTAAAAAGGCCTGATCGGTGTCAAAACCTACCACTTCGGCGTCAAACCAATGACCATCTTCACTTTCAATCTGACAACGCTGACCTAAAGTAAAACTTTCACCGGCAGCAGATAAAATCATGCCGTTCACCCGCAGCAAACGGCCATAGCTGTGCACCCAATCCGGCGGCTGAATTTGTGCTCTGGCCAGACTCAGGCTTTCGCTGAATGACTTACGCATCGTCGCCCAACAACTGACGACGTACAGGCAGCATGGCCTGAGCTAAACGCTGCTGGAAATCAAGCTGATGCAATTGCTGACGACCGTTAAACTGCACCCGGCCTGAAGGTAAGGCTGCATCAAATTGCAGAGGAATTTGCTGAATATGGCGGATACCATTAAAAAGCGGTGCATCGGCCTGGGATAACTGAATAGATTGCAGCGGATCTGTAGCGCCCAGTTGTGGTAGCAACTGATCAATAGCCAGTTGCAATAAAGACGGCTGCAACACCAGTTCAGTTTGCAACACTGTGCTGGCCAGTTGCTGCACCAGTAATAACAATTCCTGCCCCAGTTGCTGTTCTTTATGCTGCAACTGCTGATTAAATTGTTCGGTTAAAAAATCCAAAGCACGTTGTTGTTTTTGTGCCAATTCGTTTTGCTGTTTTTCCAGCTCGTTTTGCCAGAACTGCTGTAATTGTTGCTGACCTTCGGCAACACCACGCTGATAAGCCTCTTGTTCAGTCGCTTCAACTCCAGCCTGAAAGCCCTGCTGATAAAACCGCTCACTCAACTGCTGCACTGTGGCGTTGCCATCTTTGCGTTGCAAAACGGGAAAGCGGAATTGTTGGTCCTGCTGCAACACGGCACTCATATCAACCTACCGTCTCTTCAGGATAGAGGCGATATTCCAGTCGCCCTGCCGCCATCATTTGTTTCACTATGGCCATAATTTCAGCACGGGCTGCTTCGACTTTACGCACAGGCTGAGGTTTCATCGTCTCAATTTGCTGACGATAGACCTGAGCCAAACGTTTTGGCAATACAGCTAAAATGCTTTCGGTTAGAGCCACATCTGCACCTTTGAGTGCAGTGACCCAGAGTTCATCTGGTATATCAGTCAGCAACTGATTCAGTACATCTTCGCTCTGACGGCTTAAGCTGTAGAAGTCATACATCTTGTCTTCAATCGCATCAGCCATAGCAATGTCGTGCTTTTTCAACAGATCCATGATTTCGATTTTATTGCCGCTGTATCTGTTCATAATGTCAGCCACTTGCTGCACACCATTAATACGGGCACCCACTTGCTCGCCGACATATTCAATACAACGTTCCAGCGTATAACGTAAGTCTTCAATGACGTGTTCGCTAACTTCCCGCATATTGGCAATACGGAATAAAATATCGTCGTGTTTTTGCGCCGGAAATAAGGCCAGAATAGTGCTGGCTTGCTCTGCAGGTAAAAAGGCCAGAATCAGCGCCTGCATCTGAATATGTTCCTGCTCCATAAAACGCACCAGCAACTCAGCAGGTACCCACTCCAGACGACGTACATCGTCAGCCAGGGCTCCGCCGTAAATATCATCCAGCATGCCGCGCGCTAATTTGCGGCCTACGGCTTTATCCAGAGCTCGCTCCAGATAAACACGTGAAGCACCGCTGACGCCACTCTCTGTGCGGTACTGATCAAAAAAGTCCGTCAGAATATTAGCCACGTCATCCTGGGTCACGTTGGCAATCTTGGCCATACGCTCAGATAAAGCACGAACCTCATTCCGACCTAACTTCTTGATAATACAGGCCGCATTTTCTTCACCCATACTCAATAACAGTATGGCGGCTCTGTCCAGATCGGAGATCTGTTTGCTCTGTTCAGCTCTTAACGGATTCAATGCTGACTCCTCGTTCTATCCAGTATTTGATTACCGCCGTCACCCGGTCGGATTCACGGTTGGCCAGTAATTGCAGGTGACTGATTTGCTGAGTAAATTCAGAACCCACTTCAGGCAAATGAATGTTATGTTGTGGCCCTGTTGAAGTCGCATTGGTTAAGGCGGGGTCTGCCTTCGCATCCAACACTGCAGGTCCTGAGGCGGCATCAGCGTTTTGCATTTGTGTCAGGTTGTGGCCACCGGCCATTCCCTGAAACCCGGCAGCGTGCTGGTCTTTGTTTTTGCGGCTGACCAGATGATTCACTAAAGGCCTAACCCCAAATATCACCAGTGCTAAGCCAATGATGGCGCCGATCAGGTAACGCAAATACTCTTTCATTTCAGGCATTTGCCACCAGGCCATACCTTCCATCTGAGTCGCAGCATCACTAGGTACAAAACCAAAACTGGTAATATTAAACTGATCGCCACGTTCAGCCTGATGGCCTGTCGCAGTTTTAATCATTTCGCCTAATTGGGCTAAACGCTCCGGAGTCCAGGGCGTTTCACCTGCTGTCGCGTCATTCACCAACACAGACACACTTTGACTGCGTACCCGGCCTATTTCATAACGGGTGTGGGTAATGGCTTTGCCTGTATCAAACTCACGGCGCATTTCGTTACGCTGCGAGGTCCGTTCATTGTTCTCCGCTTCAGCTGCGGCACCTGGTTGAGCAGGCACAGGTGGCTGATTGGCTAAAGAACCCGGAATACCCATAGCCAGTTGATCCAGCATCGAATCAGTTTTGCTGTTTTCACTTTTCAGTACACCTTCTTTATCCAATGCTTCACGGGTTTCTTCCACCACGTTAAAGTCGACATCGGCTGACACCTGAATACGGTAGTTACCATCACCTAAAATAGGCAACAACATAATAGAAGCCCGCTCTTCGACAGAACGTTCCACTTTTTCAATAAAGGCCAGTTTTTTGTCGGTTTCTTTACCCACAGGGGTTTCGTCAAACAGATCGCCGCTGACTAACTTACCGCGCTGATCCACCACTGAAATTTTGCGGCTATCCAAACCAGGAATACTGCCTGACACCAGGCTGACAATAGCTTCGACCTGCTCAGGTTTCAGGTTGTAACCAGGCGCCAGGTCAACCATCACAGAAGCCGCAGATTTTTCTTCCTGACGGCCAACAAACAAATTACGTTTAGGAATAGCCAAATGCACCCTGGCGTTGCGCACACCATCCATCGTAATAATGGTACGGGCTAATTCGCCTTCCAGTGCATGTTGGTATTGCATCGACTCCATAAACTGGCTGGTGCCCATAGTGACTTTGTCTTGCATCGCAGACAAACCTTCAGGCATAGCGGCTTTAATACCACGGGCAGCCAGCGTAATACGCGCATCAGCTAAGCGTTCCTGCGGCACCATAATATTGCCGCTGTCGGTATCGATCCGGAATGGAAACTGCTCTTTATCCAGGATTTCCACTATACCGGCTTTGTCGTAATGCTCCTGATTGCCATACAAAGGCACAAAGTTTTTTGCCGATGTCCAGAGGATCACGACTATAGTGGCGGCCACTAAAGTCGCCAGCAGCGCAATGGATGCCAGGCTTTTATCACCAGCAGGTAACCAGTTTATTTTGCTGGATAAGTTAATGACTCTTTCCCGCAGTCTGTTGTCTGAAGCCGCCACAGGCAGGGCTTTTGCCAATTCAGTTTTCATTGAAAGTCCGCCTTACAGAGACATACGCATGATGTCGTCGACACCATTCATCACTTTGTTGCGGATTTGCAGCAACATGGAAAAACTTAAATCAGCTTTTTGGCTGGCCACCATAGCGCCGACCATATCATCGCTGCGACCCGCATCTACCGCCGCCATCATGTCAGATGACAAATTTTGCTGAGCATTGATAGAACGCAGGGCGGAGGCAAAATCTCCCGACATCGAACTGTCGTTGTTGGCAGGCATCACTTGCTCATTGCTGGCAATTTGTTGTAACTGGTTAAACTGGCTCAGTAACACGTCTTGGGTATTTAATGGAGAAATCATAGCTAATCCTTCCTGCTGCTTAAGCTATTGCGTCAATATCAACACCATGCTCACGCATAGCGGCCAGTTTGTAGCGTAGGGCTCTGGTGCTGACACCTAAAGCCTCGGCAGCCCGGGTTCTGTGACCATTACACTGGTTCAGTACTCCCAGAATGTAATCAAATTCGGCATTCTTTTTGTTGAGTTTCAAATGGTTAATGCTGGCAGATTCAGGCGCTACTGCAGCCGACACCGGCAAGTTCAGATCAATAGCCTGAACTTCAATACCCCTGGCCATCACTAATGCGCGCTGTACCACGTTCTCCAGTTCACGCACGTTGCCCGGCCAACTGTATTGGCATAACGCTGCCTTAGCTTCTTTGCTCAGCACATATTTGCCATCGGCATACTTCTGCACAAAAAACTCAGCCAGTGGAATAATGTCTTCTTTGCGTTCACGTAAAGCCGGCCAGCTTAGTGGCAATACATCCAGGCGGTAGAATAAGTCCTGACGGAACAGGCCCTGATCCACTAACTGGCGTAAATCTTTGTTGCTGGCAGCTATGACCCGTACATCCAGTTTGATTTTGCTGTTGCTGCCTAAACGCTCTAACTCACGCTCCTGCAATACCCGCAATAACTTGGCTTGTAGCGGCAACGGCAGCTCGGATATTTCATCCAGTAACAAAGTGCCGCCGTTAGCTGCTTCAAACTTACCAATTTGCTGACTGACAGCGCCGGTAAATGCCCCTTTGTTGTAACCAAACAACATAGCTTCGAGCATATTCTCCGGAATAGCAGCACAGTTAATCGCAACATAAGCCTCATCACGGCGGCCTGATACATTGTGAATATAACGGGCTAAACGTTCTTTACCTGTACCTGACTCACCATGCAATAACACTGTTGCATCGGTCTGAGCGGCCCTATTAGCCAGTTGCAACACCTGGCGACTGCCCAGCGATACAGCCACCAGATCTTTTAAACCCCGGCTGATCGAAGAGGCATTACGGATGGTGTTTTGCAACTGCTGTTGGTTAAAAGGTTTCAGCAGATAATCAATAGCGCCGTAGTTCAGACTTTCAGCAGCGACCGCATGTTGATCTTTTTCTACCAGTACTATGATTTGGCTGGACGGATGCTGTTTTTTCAGCAGCACCATTAAATCCAAAGTGCGCATTTCAGCCAGTTCAGCGGCCATGACGATAATGTCTGGTTGTTGCAAAGAGCAAGAGTTCAGCACAGCGCTCAGATCAGCGGCGTGGGTTAACTGAAAACCTTCAGCTTTGACACAAAGCATCAGGTCCTGTCCCGGCCGGCATTGTTCAATCCAAAGTAAATGTTTCATGTTCATCGGTTCACTCTTGTCTTTCAGCTTTGAGCACGGATCAAACGGACCAGTACTCTCCTGTTATGCGATTGGGTTTTATTGCCAGCACCAGCCGGGTATCTGTTGCCATGGGCACGGATTTCCAGTTTGTTTTTGCTGACACCAAATTCAATTAAACGTGACGCCACCTCATCGGCGCGTTCTTCGGACATCACTCTGTTGGCGATGCTGGTTCCCATATCGTCTGTGTATCCGTCTATCAGTACTTTTTTTACGGCTTTGTCCTGCTGAATATAAAGCGCCAGAGTTTTCAGATGAGTTGCGTCGTCGGCGGACGGCTGGCGTGCATTCAGGGGGAAAAACAGTTGGAATTCGCGGGCTTGATCCCAGGATAATGGCAATAAACCATCAATACAGTTTTGGAAGCTGGCCAGTGCCTGACCGGATTTAATATTGGGCACAGTAAGAGTGATTTCCTGACCAGGCATGTCTAGTACCAGTTGCAGCCAGTAGCCTTGTTGCAGCTGCTGCATCACCAGCGGCACCTGCTCAATAAAGCGGGCAACTTTGGCATTGATAAAAGTCGGGGAAAATTGTACTGCAGGCGCCAGTTGTTCTGGCTGCCAACCGGCCGTGACAATATGACCCTGCACATCCTGCAACTCCAGATGAGCTGCATGCATAGTCAGTTGCATTTCAATAACACGGGCAGGTTCTTTGCTGAACGCTAAAGTACCCATAGCGCCCAGATCCTGTTCCATCCGGCACTGAAACTGATCACCGCTGACATGCCACTGTGATTGATCCATAGCTGGCGTGTACTGCGGAGCAGTAGCTACAGCAGATGCTAGCCAAACACTTAATAACGAAGTAATCACACGTTAATCCTTTTAACCCGTAAAACCGCAATCGACTAAAACGCCAACCACAAACCAGACAGTATTAAAAGGCAAAAAAAGCAGACAGGCATACAGACAAATCCGGAACGGATCTGTGTTGTATCCACCTGAACAGGCGAAACCCAGGTTTGATCATGAAGGACCAACCTACAGGTTCACCTTTTGGGTGACCGCTTGCTAATGCAACCCCGCTATCGTAGATCCTTACGGATCCTTAGACCGGAGGCTTTGCGTCCTGACCTTTAAGCCAGTTTGCCTTTTAATTTCTAAGCTTGTTAGAAAAGTGAGGTTCACAGCAAAAATGAACCTTTACTTAATATTACACAATAAACAAAAAAAAACTGGCTGCAAGCTTTATTTTTATGACCTTCAATCGGTTAGTCAAAAAATATACATAGGCTCGCAGCTGAGCTTATTGTAAAAGCATGTTTGAAAAACATTTACAGTTCAATAACATACAAATTGTAATTATAGTACATGACCTTTTGGTGACAAAGTCAGATCTAAATCTGAATTCAGCCTGAATTGCGACAGAATCATGCTTTTAAGCGACAAGCGGAGCAAGTTCAGATCCTTTTTTTTCGTAATTTAGTCGCATTTAACCCAAAGTCCCTAATACATTGACCCTGACTTGCTCCGGAATTTCGTTATAAGACAACACAACCAGCGATCCTTGGGTAAAAGTACGGGCATATCTGGCTAATAGTGGCCTTAGTTGTGGTAAAACAACCAATACTGGCTGATAACCCTGACGTTGCATTTGCTCTTTTACCTGAGGCATAGCACGCTGGAACTGACTTAATAAGTTGGGTGCCACCGGGAAACTATCCAAAGCTACTTTGCCAGCCTGCATCGCCTGATTTAATGCACTTTGTAAGGTTTGCTCCAGCTTTTCATCCAGACTGTAAGCCGCTAACTCTTCACGCTCTCCCAGCACCTGTTTTACCAATACCCGTTGCAAAGCACAGCGTACATCGCTGGTCAGTAAAATCGGATCTTTAGTTACTTCAGCACTATCGACCAAAGCTGTGGCTATAGTCACCACATCACCTAAACTGACCTGCTCTCTAAGTAGCAGGCGATACACTTTTAACTGCAGATTAGGCGTCAATACTTTTTCTAAGCTCTCAGCTAAAGTTGGGGCCACATGAGCCAGACGTTTATTAAATTGTTTAATATCTTCAAATAAAAACAAATCGGCCAGATTTTCTTTAATCACTTTGCCAACATGGGTTGCTATCACAGTGGCTGCATCCACTACTGAATACCCTAAGTTTAATGCTTTGGCTTTTTGTTCTGGTTCAATCCAAACCGCTTCTAAACCATAAGCCGGGTCGACCGTCAGCTCACCATCCATCTGACCATAAATATCGCCCGTATTCAGCGCCAGCAGCTTTTGCGGCTGCAGTTTGCCCGACACCAGGGGTACACCAGCCAGCTTAATACGGTATTCCTGCGGATTTTGTTTTAAGCTGTCACGCACCCGCACTTCCGGTAATAAAAATCCGGATTGTTCGGACAAGGTTTTACGCACGCCCCGCAAAGTTTGCAGCAAGCTTTCACCCTGATCTTTATCCGCCAGATACACCAACCTAAAACCCAGTTCTACCGAAATACGGTCGATAAAAGGCAAATCTTCCCAGACCAGAGCAGCAGGTTCCTGACTGATTTTCTCAGTCAGCGCTTCGACGTCAGTGTAGCTTCGGCCGTCCGCTTTTTGCTGTAAACGCCAGGCAGCAAAATACAAAGGCGCTGCAAAGATTAAA
>JAHIWM010000201.1 GCA_018815765.1 Gammaproteobacteria bacterium
GGATGCCAGCCGCATTTACGCTATGGGCTATTGTTTTGGCGGTGGCGTGGTATTGAATCAGGCCCGTATGGGTAAAAACCTTGCCGGAGTAGCCAGTTTCCATGGCATGTTAACGTCAAAAAAATTCAAAGCAGACGCTACTACTCTGAAAGCCAAAATTTTGGTGGCGCATGGCGGTGCCGACCCTTTTGTGCCACCTGAACAAGCCAGCAGCTTTGTTACTGAAATGCTGGGGGCCGGCGCTGACTTAGATTTTCGGGTTTATCCTGGCGTTAAACATAGTTTCACCGTGCCTGATGCCACAGCCAAAGGGGAAGCTTTTGGTATGCCTTTTAAGTATGACGAGCACGCCGATAAAGACAGCTGGGCTGCGCTTTTGCGCATGCTGGAGCAAAAATCATAACAGCGCCTGCGGGCGCTTTTCAAAGACTGTACCGCTGTTAACTCCAACACAAGCTAAATCACTAAATACCTGCTTTGTTTCAGCTTTTTATTTAAAAGCTTTCAAAATTGCAGTTACACTCAATTCATATCTTTTGTCTGGAATTTTTGTATGCGGGCAGTTTTTCCACCCAATGAAGCAGAACGTTTAGCCACACTTTATGCGCTGAATATTCTTGATACAGCACCTGAAGCAGCCTTTGATGCGCTGGTTCAACTGGCGAGCCATATATGCCAGACTCCTTGTGCCGTGCTGACTTTGGTGGACAAAGACAGACAATGGTTTAAAACTAAAATTGGTTTTGATCATCATCAAACCCCAAGAGATATATCCTTTTGCGCCCATAGTATTTTAGAACCAAACAAACTGACTTATGTGCCGGATGCCAGTAAAGACCCACGTTTTGCCGATAACCCTGATGTGACCAAAGCTGATGGTATACGTTTGTATGCCGGGGCGCCGCTGACGCTGAGCAATGGCGCTGTGCTTGGCACTTTATGTGTGGTCGACAGTAAAGTCAGAGAACTCTCACCTGAACAACGACAAAGCCTTTCTTTGCTTGGACTTCAGGCGGTACAGCTTTTGGAAGCGCGGCAAAAAGCTGAGCTTTATTATCAGCAACAACGCACTTTAACGACTGTCATCAATCACGCCCCAGTGCTTTTAGGCCAGATAGATACCCATTTTCGTTATATATTCTGTAACCACAAATACTCGGAATGGTTTGGTATAGAACCTGATTATGCGGTCGGCAAGACGATCACAGAGGTGTTTGGCAAGGCTCCTTTTACTGATGCAAAGCCGTCACTTGAACGCTGCCTGGCGGGAGAAACAGTATCATTTCAGACAAAACCCACCAATGGTCAGATTTTTGATGTGAATTTTGCACCGCAAAAAAATCACAAGGGCCAGATAGAAAGCATCATCATTATTGCAGCTAACGTCACCGAAGTGCATCGGCAGCAGTTACAAATTAAGCAAGAACATGAGCGGATGGATGCCATTATCAATGGTTCCAACCTTGGTACCTGGGAATGGAATGTGCAAACAGGCACCACCATTTTTAATGAACGCTGGTTTACTCTGATTGGCTTAACGTCACTGCAGCAAACCTCTATCAATTTATGGGCTGAATTAGCACACCCTGAGGATTTAGTGCGCAGTACAGAGCTGCTGGAGCAGCATTTCGCTAAAGCTACGCCCTATTATGACAGCACTTTCAGAATGAAACACAAAGCTGGTCATTGGGTCTGGATCCATGCCATTGGTAAAGTCATGAGCTGGACTGCGGATGGAAAACCGCTGCTGATGTTTGGGGTGCACTCTGATGTCACAGCGGCTTTGCAAAAAGAAACTGAGATTTTAGAAACCCGGTCCTGGCTGCAGGCCATTATTGATTCCTCGACAGAAGTCGCACTGATCTCTTTTGACCCCAGTGGCATTATCAGGCTGTTTAATACCGGCGCCGAGCGAATGCTCGGCTATAGCGCAGATGAACTCGTGGCTAAACATAGCCCAGCTCTGTTTCATGACCCTGCAGAAATAACAGCTCACGGTCAGCTCCTCAGTAAGAAGCACCAGCAAAAAATAGAGGGATTTGATGTTTTTGTGCATCATGCCCGCCAGGGTCAAAGTGAAACCCGGCAGTGGACTTACGTTTGTAAAAATGGCGACCGTAAACAAGTACGACTGAGTGTGTCGGCAATGCGGGACGAACACAATGCGATTCGTGGTTTTTTGGGCGTGGCCATAGATATTACTCAGCTGGAGCAGTTAAATCATGCCTTACTGATGAGTGAGCAGCGCTACCGCTCTATGCTGGATAATTTGCCTGGCGTAGTGTATCGCTGCCGTAACGACGAACACTGGACCATGCTGTTTGTCAGTGACGAGGTTTTTGCGTTAACAGGTTATAAGGCGCAGCAGTTGATCCGCAGCAAGGAACTCAGCTTTGCTGAACTGAATTATCCGGATGATGCAGAGCATACCAATAAAGCAGTACAACAAGCCCTGGCAAAGCGACAACGCTTTAATGTGGAATACCGGCTCAGACACAAAGACGGCAGCTTACGTTGGGTGCAGGAACTAGGTCAGGGTGTTTATGACGATAACGGTGAACTGCTGTATATCGATGGGTTTATCTGGGATGTGACCCAACAACATGAAGCGCTTCAAGCTTTAAGTTCAAGCGAGCAAAAACTGTCTTCGCTGTATAAAATGGCTCCACTGGCGATAGTATTGAATCGCTTTACCGATGGCGCTTTTATTGAAGCCAACCCTGAGTTTTATCGTATGCTGGGCTATCAGCATGATGCAATGTATTCCGAAGCTCCTTCTACTGCTGGTTACGCCACTATGGCCGCCGATCACATGACGCAATTGCAAACGAATGGGCGTTATGGGCCACTGGAGCAGGAGCTGCAGCATAGTGATGGTCATCCGGTGCCTGTCTCTGTCACAGGGGTATTGATTAAAAACCACGAAGGCGAACAGCAGATCTGGTCCATTATTCAAGACATTACTGAACGTCGCCGCATTGAGCAGATGAAAAACCAGTTTGTCTCTATGGTCAGTCATGAACTGCGCACTCCATTGACCTCGATTTCCGGCTCTTTAGCTTTGGTTACAGGTGGTGTTTTAGGCCCGGTACCCGGCTCTATGGTGTCGATGCTGGATATAGCCAAAGACAACAGCTCCCGACTCAGTCAGCTAATTAACGACCTGCTGGATATAGATAAGCTGGTGGCAGGTAAAATGCATTTTGATCTGAGTTTATGCCTGATTACTGATCTGCTGGAAAAATCAGTGCAAAGTAACCAGCCCTACGCTGATAAGTATGGAGTCCAGCTACAACTGACTGAACAACAGGACGCCATGGTGATGGTAGACGCCATGAGGTTTCAGCAAATTATGGCTAACTTATTGTCCAATGCCGCCAAGTTCTCCCCTGCGGGTTCTATCGTCAAAGTGCGTTCTTTGATCATAGAGGGCCAGGTCAGGGTGGAAGTAGAAGATGAGGGACCTGGTATAGCTGATGAATTTAAAGCGCATATTTTCGAGAAATTTTCGCAGGCTGATGGCGCAGACAGCAGACAAAGCGAAGGCACAGGTTTAGGTTTATCCATAGTCAAAGAGTTGACTGAACACATGGCCGGCAAAGTAGGATTTGATAATCTGGCACCTAAAGGCAGCTGTTTTCACCTCACCTTCGCCCAAGCGAAACAAGCCAGCCTGAATCAGCCGAAAATATTGGTAGTTGAAGATGATCCTCACGTGGCTGGATTTATTATGCAGCTGTTGCAGACACAGGGCTATCAAAGCCACTGCGCTGCAACTCTGGCAGAAGCTATAGCGGCTTTAGATCAGGATTTATATCAGGCCATTACTTTGGATCTGAATTTGCCCGATGGCCATGGTTCAGCTTTGTTTGCCGAACTGCGCAGCCGTCGCCACTATCAGACAACCCCAGTGTTGATTGTCAGCTCTGAATCCAAAGACAATCATACTCAGTTGCTCGGTGGCGTTCATGCATTAGATTGGCTGGATAAGCCTGTATCCCCTTCCTCACTATTGGAAAAACTTGAGTTATTGCTGGGGACTGATAAGCAGCAAAACACCAGAATTTTGCATGTGGAGGATGACCCGCATTTAGGTCAAATTCTTGCCTTGCATCTGGCTGATTTTGCCTCATCAGTGCAGGCCACCAGCGTAAAATCTGCTTTGCAGCTGCTCAACAGTCAAAGATTTGATTTAGTCATACTGGATATTGGTTTACCAGATGGCTCCGGGCTGGAGTTACTGCCCGAACTGGCACTGCGCCAACCTCAGACCCCAGTGGTGATTTGGTCAGCTCAGGAGTTAAATCAGCAGCAGCGCCATCAGGTGGATTTAGTGCTGGCAAAAAGCCGGATAGATTTACCGGCTTTGTTGCAACAATTGAAGAACTTATTACCTCCCGCGCAGTAGCTTTGACTGAGCGGGATTTAACAGGGGGCCTGGTACAGCTGAGTTTGATTTCGTCCTGCATATTTGGAGCTGTACAGCGCTTTATCCGCCTGATCAATCAGTTGGTCCGTCTCATCAGTGGCTTTTGCCTGGCTAATACCAGCACTCAAAGTACAATGGAAATTCTGGTAATCAAAACTAAAAGGTAAGCTGGCAAAGGACTGGCGCAGCTGTTCCACCAATGCAAAAGCTTGCTCGAGATTACAATCAGGCAAAATCAGCAAAAACTCTTCACCACCGTAACGGCCAATGATGTCGGTTTTACGCAGTTGCTGTTTTAACAGGTTAGCTAAACTGCTAATCACCTGATCGCCGATCAGATGGCCATAGTTATCATTCACCTTTTTAAAGTGGTCAATATCCAGCATCACCACACTTAAAGGCTCACCAGTACGTTCGCTGCGTTGCAGTTCGTGACTTAAGCGCTCTTTGACTCTGGCATGTTGTAATAAGCCGGTTAAGCTGTCTTTGGTCATCATATCAGCCAGTTGTCTGGCACGTTGCGCTCTGGCAAAAACAGCGACTATCAATGCAGTGTCTGTAATAGGTTTAGTCAGGAAATCATCACCACCTTTGACTAAAGCAGCTAGCTGGCGTTCACCGTCTGTTTCTGAAGACAAGTAAATAATAGGCACGCTGAGCCACTCGTCTTGCAAGCGGATCAGCTGCGCCAATTCAGGGCCCGAACAGCCTGGCATCAACACGTCCAGTAATACCACGTCAGGACGGAAACGGTTCAGACCTTCGTAAATTTGTGAAGGCTCCAACAGAATTTCAGCACGCAGGCCAGCACCTTGCAACACCAGTGCATAATGCTCAGCCAATAACTGATCATCATCCACGATCAACACTCTGAACGCTTCACGACTTCTTACAGCCAGCAGACGTTGTAATCGGGCCTCTAAAGCTGCGGTATTTAAAGGTTTAACAAAATAACCACGAGCGCCAATTCGCACAGCCTGTAAATGATGAGCAAAACTGTCGTGACTGGTCAACACCAGCACTGGCAAAGCTTCAACCAGACTTTGCTGAAAATTTGCAATATACTCCAGGCCACTTTGCTCTTCATCCGGTAATGAAATATCCAAGATCAAGGCATCAGGTAAGCGGGTTTTTAGGGCCAGATCCAATTCTGCTATACGTTTATAGCTTTGGATCTGATAACCAAAAGTGGCAAGAGTCAGCGTCAAATGATCCGCAGTTTCTTCATCATCTTCCAGCACATAAATGAGTGCTTTCTGATCATGCACCAAATCCAACCTGGCAGAGGTCAGGTTCATCACCTGATGTCCGCTTTGATGCGCATATTGCACCTGCTGAAAAACAGCCATAAAACTGTTTATTTCAGACAGGTCCGGCGCAGAATCTCCTGCGATCCAGTCTTTTAATTGCAACTCGAGTTTTTTGGCCAGCTTCCCCAGTTGTGGTAAGCCAAAAGTACCGGCAGAACCAGCCAACGTATGGAATTTATGCTTTAACGGCAGAACAACTGAACGCCAGTCGGGCTGGTTTGATAAAGTCACTAAGGCCCCGACCTGAGAGGCAAGCACAGGAATGTCGGTTTGCAGTCGCTCCATATATTGCTGATGAAGCTTAGCGAGTTGTTGCTCTAATTTGGATTGCTCTGCAGTCATGCTCTGCCATTGTTCATTGTAGGTGCTGTTCTACTATAACAAAGGATTACATAAATCCCAGCAACAAATACAAATTTGGTTGTAAAAATTTCACGCTATGTGCTTAAAACAACAACAAAAATTGGGCAAAGACCAAACCGGCTTTGCCCTATTGTCAGTTAGAGCCGAACCATTAAACCCGAAGCCAGCGCTCTGCGGTAGGCTAAAAAGGCAGGGATAGCTCCCAATACTAAAGTGAGACCCAACACAGCAGACAGCAGTACGCCAGTTTGGTCATGCCAGGGATTAATACTGATAAAAAGCCCGTACTGACTGGCTAACAGTTCACGAAAGCCCCAAAGCCCAACCACTAAAATAAGTAAGGCCGCGCCTATGGATAATAAGGCCATCAGCAATAATTCCAGCTCTATCAACAAAAATACCGTAGAGGCCGGAGCACCCACAGCCCTTAATATGGCCATTTCACGCTGACGCTCTTTTAGACCTGCCAGCAAGGTGGTGACTATACCGACCAATGTTGCCACTATCACTAAGGCGGTGATCAGCAACAACATATTTTCTACCATGCTGAGCATCTGCCAAAGCTCAGCCAAAGCTACACCTGGTAAAATGGCCGATAAAGGTTCAGCTTTAAATTCGTTGAGCTGACGCTGCACCGCAAAAGTTGCCATTTTGGATTTTAAACCCAGCATATAAGCGGTAATGACTTTAGGTTCTAAATCCATGTTCAGGCTTTGTTCTGCGCTGATGCTTTTGCCTGGCGCAGGCATGCCTCCACTTTGCCAGCCTAAATGAATAGCTTCGATGCCCTGCAGCGGTATATGCACGCTCTGATCCACCGGAGTACCAGTGGGTGCCAAAATACCCACCACTTCAAAAGGCTTATCTTTATGTTGGGTAAAACTGATACTGCCAACACCGTGCGACAAGGTAATTTGTTCTCCCAGTTTATAACCCAGTTTTTGCGCGACGACTGAGCCTAGAACCGCCTGGTACACGCCGGCAAACACTTTACCCTGCGCCAGTTTCAACGGCTGTTTTTCGCCATACTGATAAAACTTAAAATAATCTTCGTTGGTACCGATCACCCGATATCCACGGTGCGAATCGCCCAGCGATATTGGAATACTCCAGGCAACTTGTGGATGAGTTTTAACCGTCTGATAATTTTTCCAGCCGATATTATTGGTGGCATTACCAATACGAAATACCGAATACAACAATAAATTCAACTGACTGGAACGGGCACCGACAATCAAATCTGTGCCTGAGACTGTGCTGGTAAAACTGCTTTTGGCTTCATGACGAATATGATCAATACCCAATAACAAAGCGATACTGATGGTTAACGAAATCACTGTCATCAGCACAGTGCCTTTGCGGTTCCATAAACTGGCTCTGGCCAACTGCATTAACATGGCTGAACTCCTTGTTGTAACTGCTCCATATCCAACTCGAATTTAAAGTACGAGCGCAATGCTGGGTCGTGACTAACAAAAACCACTGTGGTACCACAGAGTTCAGCCTCACTCAGCATTAACTGCATAAAGCCATCTCTGTGCTTGTGATCCAACGCCGAGGTCGGTTCATCGGCAATCAGCAAAGCAGGTTGAGTTAATAAAGCTCTCGCTATAGCCACACGCTGCTGCTGGCCAACACTTAACTGGTTAGCCGGTGCTTGCCACAGCTGTTGATCTAATCCTAGCTTCTGCAATAAATAACGGGCGCGCTGCTCTGCTTGTGGAATTTTTTTTGCAAAAGCGCTGACCAGCAAGACGTTTTGTAGCACAGTCAAATAGGGGATTAAGTTCAATTGCTGGAACACCACCCCTATCGAAGAAGCCCGCAATTTATCGCGTTTCGAAGCGGACAAAGCCGCCATCGACTGGCCGGCAATGAAAATATCCCCCTGCTGACAAGGGTAAATACCAGCGAGTAGATTTAGCAGGGTGGTTTTACCTGAACCAGAGGAGCCATAAATAAATAAATGCTGACCCTGTTCTAATTGCAGTTGTGGAATATTCAATAAAGGGGCTTGGTCCGGCCAACTGAACACTAAAGATTTGAGTTCAAGTGCCGGAATTTTCAGGTCTGTGTACTCGGACATTACAAGGCTCATGTTATGATACGGCTTCTTTTGTGACCTTATAACATATGCAGAGGCTGAGGCTCCAATGGTTAAATCGTTATACATGGCGTTAATTCTGACTTTGGTCGCATTTGCTGCGTTACCGGCAAAAGCGGAAGACTATAAGGCGTTGGAATGGACAGATTTGTTGCCTGAAGAAGACTTGAAAAAAATGGAGCAACTACCAGAAGTCAGCCATGAAGGCGGCGAAGCTCCGGCCAGTGGTGCACTGAATCAGGCTTTTGGTAATCAGGATCCTGCTGCGGCCGCATGGAATGAAGTGCTGATGTCAGCCAATGTTAAAGGTGAGCTGAACAACCAAAAAGTGAAGGTTCCTGGCTTTATTGTGCCAGTGGAATACGATGCCGATCAAAACGTGACTGCGTTCTTTTTAGTGCCTTATTTTGGTGCCTGTATTCACGTGCCACCACCACCACCAAACCAGATAATTTTTGTCACGAACAAGCAAAAAATTAAAGGCGACATGATTTATTCTCCTTTCTGGATCAGCGGCACTTTAACCACAGAGTCGATGAGCCATGATTTGGCAAAATCAGCCTATTCCATGAAAGCCGATAAAATCGAAGAGTACACTTACGAGTAATATTTTCTTTATTCCAATAAAAAACCGGCCTGTGCCGGTTTATGTCCAGGGATGGACGGTATGTCGCAACTGTCTGGAACGTTGTTGCGACTGGGTCCGGCTTTTCCTTATTGCGCTGTAAGTGGCAAAGCGCCGGCTCCAGCAGCCCAATCCGCAGCCCCTTGTTCACCGTTCACTATCCACTGCACTGACACTTTCTCCACCCCTGCCGCAATAGTGGCTAAATCCAATGTCAGCGCTTGTAAACGCGCCGGGTTTTGACAAACCAGAGTGTAATTGGCATTTAAATCGGCATGTTGTGGTTGAGTGGTACGTTCTGCCGTTAAATCTGAGCTGATGTCCGTTCCTGTCACTGTGCAATTAGCTTCAGCGCCAAAACTAAACCAGCTGGCGTTGGTAAAATCCGTAATCATTTTTTGCACCAACTGGCGTTCTGCATCATCTTTGGCCTGATGCTCAAAACCAACAATATTGGCCGTAGGAGTGGCAAAGGCAAGTTCAGCTTCGTTGCCTTCCAGCACAAAAGTCAAAACAGCCTGACCATGGGTATGGCTGCCGTGTTCTTCGTGCTGATGTTCCTCTGCTGCTGCAGAGTTAACTAACAGACTAGCGCCAAGCAACAAGCCTGATAGCCATGCTTTTGTATTCACGGTTTTTGTATTCACAGTTTTTGATTGCACAGCAAGCCACCACTCCAAAGCTAAAAGTTCTTCCTTATCATAACTCCGGCGTTCACAAGATATGCGCTTTGGTTTTTCCTTTTATCGCAGGTTTTTGTTAATCCAACCCTATAGACTCTTGGCACTGTCACTGATCTGTTCCATCGCCAGCGTCGTATCAAAAAACAAAATAATGGTAATGCAAGATGGCAAAGTTAATTCTGGTATTAGGTGATCAGCTCAGTCCTGCTCTGTCATCCTTACGCGACGTGCAACCTCAAGACAGGGTGTTAATGGCTGAAGTGGCCAGCGAGGCTAGTTATACCCCTCATCATAAACAAAAAATCATTTTGATCTTCAGTGCGATGCGCCATTTTGCGGCTGTGCTGCAGCAACAAGGGATCCAGGTCAGTTATATCGATTACCAACAAAAAGTAAGTAGCCTTACTGAAGCTGTTGCTATAGAGCTGTCACGTCATCCAGAGCTGGACCAAATTTGTATCACCGAGTGCGGCGAATACAGGTTGGAGCAGGAAATTATAAGCTGGCAGCAAGTGTTTCAGCGCCCACTGCAGATGCTGGAAGATGACCGTTTTATTGCCAGCAAAGCCATGTTTCAGCACTGGGCACAGGGGCGAAAACAGTATCGGATGGAGTATTTCTACCGCGAGATGCGCCGCTATACGGGCCTTTTGATGCAAGACGGTTTGCCTGCAGGTGGGCAGTGGAATTTCGATGCCAGTAACAGAAAAGCCATGTCGGCTAAACAGCAGTTACCAGAAATCCTCAAGTTCGAACCCGATGAAATCACCAGCCAAGTCATAGCTTTGGTGAAACAGCAATTCCCGAACAATATAGGCAATGCCGACAGTTTCAGTTACGCAGTGACAGGTAAGCAAGCACGGCAGGCGTTTTTACATTTTGTTGAGCATCAATTGCCACTCTTTGGTGATTACCAGGATGCAATGCAACTGAACGAGCCTCATCTGTTTCACAGCATTTGTTCTATGTATTTAAACTGCGGCCTGCTGGATGTGCGCTGGGTCTGCCAAAAAGTAGAGCTGGCTTATAAAGAGAGCAAAGTGCCACTGAACGCTGCCGAAGGTTTTATTCGCCAATTGATTGGCTGGCGCGAATATGTGCGGGGTTTGTACTGGTTACTAATGCCAGAGTACAAAGAGCGTAACTTTTTAAAGACCCATACGCCTTTGCCGTCTTACTACTGGACGGGCGAAACCAAAATGCGCTGTATGCAACAAGCCATCAGTCACACTATTAACCATGCTTATTCGCATCATATTCAGCGCTTAATGATCACAGGTAACTTTGCCTTGTTGGCTGGCTTATCCGTCGAAGAAATCTGCGATTGGTATCTGGCTGTGTATGCTGATGCTTACGAGTGGGTGGAACTGCCAAATACACTCGGCATGGCGTTATTTGCCGATAAAGGTGTACTGGCCTCTAAACCTTATGCCGCCAGCGGTAAATACATTCAGCGGATGAGCAATTACTGCAAAAGTTGCGCTTACGATGTCACTGAAACGACCAGCCCCACCGCCTGCCCATTTAACGCCTTGTACTGGAATTTTCTCGAACGTAATCAGGCGCTGTTATCCGGTAATGCCAGAATGCAGCTGAGTTATCAGAACTGGTACCGTAAATCGGGTGAAGAACGGGCGCAAATCACAGAAAAAGCGCAAGCGTTGCTGATCCATCTGGAGCAGCTATGAAAAGCGCTTTGGTGCTGTTTAATCAAGCGATGCGCTGGCACGATAATCGGTTGCTGTCAGAACAAGCAGATGTTGAACAACTGATAGCTGTAGTAGTGCTGGACCCTGTTGAGTATCAAGGTACGCAATACGGTATACAGCGTGCCAGCCTGCCGCGCTTGCAGGCTCAGCTAAAACTCATGCTGGACTGGCAAAAGCAATGGCAGCAAAAACAACTGCAGCTGCATATTCGCATTGGCGGCACAGCACAATGCCTGCAGCAACTGGCACAGCAGTATCAGGCGCAGAGTTTGATTGCAGCAGAACCCACAGCACCAGAGCAATACCAGCAACTGCAGCGCACAGGCTTAAAACTAAAGCTGCATGATATCAATAGCTTGTTGCAGCATGAGCTAAGACCGGAGCTGGCCACTTTGCCAAAAAGCTTCTCTGCTTTCAGACGAGAGCGCGAACCAGAGCTTTTGGTGCAACAGCCACAGTCTTATGCTGTTTCTTCTCAGTTTTACGGTGAAGCTGAACAGGCTTTGGATGCTGCCACAGCCGACTTTATCAGCCAGTATCACAATCCAACTGCTGCCTTGCTGAACGAATCAGCCGCATTAGAGCGACTGATGCAGTTTATCTGGCAACAACAAGCTGTTCGTAGCTACAAACAAAGCCGCGATGCTTTGGATGGCGAATGGAATAGCAGTTTATGGTCTTTTTATCTGGCTAATGGTTGTTTATCCGCTTGTTATGCGTGGCAGCAAGTACTGGATTTTGAACAACAGCATATTGCCAACGAATCCACCTATTGGATCCGCTTTGAGCTGCTGTGGCGGGAGTATTTTCGCTGGCAGATGCGACAGCACAGCAGTGCCTGGTTTAGTAAAAATGCCTTTCGTCCACCGCTGGATTTCTCTGCACCAGTTCCTGATCAGCGCTTTGACCTCTGGTGCAAAGGCCAAACAGGCCTGCCTTTTGTCGATGCCAATATCAAGATGTTGCTGCACACGGGTTGGATGTCAAACCGGGGTCGACAAAATGTCGCCAGTTATCTTATTTTTGAGTTACAGCAGGACTGGCGTTTAGGCGCTGCTTTTTTTGAGCATCATTTACTCGATTATGATTGTGCCAGCAACTGGTGTAACTGGGCTTATATAGCTGGGGTTGGTAATAGTGGTGCCCGGCAATTTAATCAAATCAAACAGGCCTTAACGTATGATGCACAAGGTGACTTTGTTCGGCGTTGGCTACCGCAAAAAACAGCAGTTGGCGCCTTAGTGCATTTGCCCGAAGCTAAAGTGCCTGTACAGGATTTTTGGCAGCCTTTTCTGCAGCAGTTGAAGACAAAAACATGATCAGTCTGGTCTGGTTTAAGCGTGATTTGCGTATTGATGACCATGGCCCTTTGGCAGAAGCGGCACGACAAGGTGCTGTATTGCCTTTATACATTATTGAACCTGATTATTGGCAACAACCTGATACCTCAGTGCGACAATGGCTTTTTATCGAACAAAGCCTACAGCTGCTGGACCAACAACTCACAGCCTTGGGCCAGCCCTTGCTGGTGATCAAAGGCCCTGCAACCCAAGTGATCCGACAGTTGTGTTATGAGTTTCCTATCGCTCAAGTCCTCAGCCATGAGGAAACCGGCAACCTATGGACTTTTCAGCGCGATCTGGCGGTAAAACAGCTATTAAAAGAGCTGGCCATCCCATGGCGGCAATACCAGCAACATGCTGTATTTCGGGCTTTAAAAGACAGAGATCTCTGGGCTGAACAAGCGGACCAGTATTTATCAGGCACTTTATACCAGCGACCTCAAACTTTGCCTTTTATCTGCCATGGCCGTCAGCCGTTACAGCCTTTCAGGCCATACAGAGCTTTGGATTTATCACCTTGCAGCTCAGCTCAAACAGCTTTTGCTCTGCCAGATACAGTACAAAGCTTTTTTAGTCACAGAGCCAAAGACTACAGCCGGCATATTTCATTGCCTGATAAAGCGCAGCACAGCAGCTCGCGCCTGAGCCCTTATCTGGCTTATGGCCAATTGAGTTTAAGAGCTTTGCAACAGCACACGCTACGCAACATCAAACAACAACCTGCTTTAAGTTTTGGCTTATCCTCGTTTTACAGCAGATTGCGTTGGCATTGTCATTTTATCCAGAAGCTGGAATCCGATCCGCTGATTGAAACCGAAGCTCTGCATCCTGGTTATGCCCGCCTACGTAAACAAAGTTTTGATACAGATTGGTTTTGGGCCTGGTCGCATGGCTACACCGGCTATCCGCTAATTGATGCTTGTATGCGTAGCTTGCTGGCAACAGGCTGGCTGCATTTTCGTGCCCGCGCCATGTTAGTAGCTTTTGCCTGTTATCACTTATGGCTGGACTGGCGGCCAGTGGCTTTGCATCTGGCGCAGTGTTTTGTCGATTACGAGCCTGGTATTCATTATCCACAAATTCAGATGCAGGCCGGAACTACCGGCATCAATCCAAACCGGATCTACAACCCTGTATTACAAAGTCAGCAAAAAGATCCTCAAGGACAATTTATCAGGCGTTGGTGCCCTGAACTGCGTTTGTTACCCGATAGCTGGCTGCATCAGCCCTGGCTAATGCCATTGTCGTTGCAGCGCCAGTATGGCTGTGTGCTGGGCAGAGATTACCCTATGCCAGTAGTTGACCTGCAACAAGCGATGCGACTGGCGAAACAACGGCTGACTGAATGCAAACAGCAGCAAGACCCGCAGTGGTGGCGCGAGCAAAAACGTCAGGTCGTGCAGCGTCATGCCAGTAGAAAAAGACCATCAAGACGTACTGCTAAATCCGCAAGCTCAGCAGGACAGCTAAGCCTAGATCTGAACGAATAAAGCACTGACAGGTCTATTTAAGTTATGCTGAGTTCAGTTACCTTCAAAAGGATTTATTCATGACCATTACTGTCAGCCAACATACACCGGGGTTATTACGCCAGACCATTAAGATCAGCAGTCATCAGATCAATGCCGATCTAACCGAAGCTGCTGGCGGTTCAGACACAGGGCCTGGCCCGCACGACCTCTTTGATGCCGCAGTAGCGACTTGTAAAGCCATGACCTTGCAGTTGTTTGCCAAACGCAAAAATATTCCGCTGCAAGAAGTTAAAGTTGAAATCAACCGGGATGACAGTGCCGAAGCCAAAGGCTTGTATCAGCTGCATGTCAGTCTGGAACTGATTGGTGATTTAACCACAGAGCAGCGTGAGCAATTGCTGGCTATTGCCGACAAATGCCCCATTCACAAACTGATGACGCAAACCGAAGTACAGGTGCATACCAGCCTCAAAGCTGAACCAGCAACAGTGGATAGCAGCGAGCCTTTGATTATTCAACCGCAGGCCCGTGATATTGGTTTTATGATCAAGCGCTTATTACCGGCCAAAGCACAGCGCCGTGTTGGCCCTTTTATTTTTGTTGATCATATGGGTCCTGCAACTTTTGCTGCAGGCAACACTGAAGGTGATGTACGTCAGCATCCGCATATTGGCCTTGCTACCGTCACCTATTTATTTTCCGGCGCTATGTTACATAGTGACACGCTGGGCACCAGGCAGCGGATTGAACCCGGTGCGATGAACCTGATGCGTGCGGGTAGCGGCATAGCGCACTCTGAACGTATTCCAGCCGATATCCGGGAGGAACAGGTTCAGGTTGAAGGCATGCAAATTTGGTTAGTTTTACCTGAAGATGAAGCCGAGTCAGAGCCTTCGTTTCAGCATTATCCGGCGGCGTTATTTCCTGCAATCCAGGTGCCTGGCAGTGAAATTCGGGTATTGTTAGGTGAATATTTCTCTCAGACTTCAGTGGTGAGCTTTCCATCCCGCTGCTGTTATGCTGAGCTGAAACTGGATCCGTGCAGCAGCTTGACTTTGCCGAAATCTGAACAGCAACTGGCGATTTATCTGGCCAAAGGGTCGTTAAAACAGCCTGTCTTGACCGCAGGACAAATGCTGGTGATGACTGAGGATTTAACTGTGGTCGCTGGCGATGACGGCGCGCACTTTATGGTATTAGGTGGCGATGAAGTGGCAGATCCTGTGTTACTCAACTGGAACTTTGTAGCAAGAAACCCAGAGCGTCTAGCGCAAGCCAAAGCAGATTGGAACAGCGGTAACTTCCCTCGCCTGACTGATGATCCAGAATGGATCCCAGCCCCCTGATATCAGGTTCACCAGGATTATTTCGTTTTTCGCGCCGCCTGATACCATTCAGGCGGTTGCTGATCCAGCCAAAGCACGATTTGGCTCAGACTATCAAACATGCGCTGTAAATATTCAGGATCTATATTCTGCCAATCATCCTGCGGTGTGTGGTAATGCTTGTGGGTGTCTACCCCAAAAAACAAAAACGGAATACCGGCACGTCGAAATGGGGCATGATCGCTGGCATTAGACCAATCCAGCCTATTTTGCCCTCTCAGCCCTTTGCCTCTGTGCCTTAATTTTAAATTCACCGGGAAATCCTCAGCTTTTATATAATCCACAACCCCTGGCAAGGAATGTGCTCCATACAGATACAAGTGATTAGCCCGCTCCCCGCGGCTGAGCATATCCAAATTAATATTCAGCATCAGCTGCTGCAGTGGCACTGCAGGTTCAGCGACAAAAGCTTTTGCACCATAAAGGCCTGATTCTTCCGCGTCGGTAGCAATGAAAAGATAACTGTAAGAAGGGCAAGGCTGAGTTTTTAACAATGCAGCTAAAGCCAACATGGTAGCAACACCAGAAGCGTTGTCATCCGCACCGTTGTATACTTTCCCGGCCACAGTGCCTAAATGATCATAATGTGCGGTCATTACTATATAACGGTCAGGTTTATTGCAGCCCTTTAATGTTGCGATCAGGTTCACACCTTGCTTGCCAGCGAAGCCGATGCTGTAGTGAAAAGGATGTTGAAAATCGGGTTGTAACGCTGCTAAACCCAATTGTGAAAAGCGCTGTCGAATATACTGACGCGCCAATTCAGCACCAGGCTGTGCAGTCTTACGCCCAGCCATAAGTTCATCCGACAACTGCTGAATATCATGCAGCAAAGCTGAAGCTGCTTTTAGTTTAAAACTCACAGTCTGCCCAACAAGCAGTAGCACCCAGAGAACCAAATAATACCACTTCGGCACTACGATTTACCTCTTAATGCTTCATGACTGCGCTGGTTAGCAGGTCCAGTTTACCTTGATAACGTTCACGCTCCGAGCTATTTGGTGCAGCCCTTTGTGCAGAGCGTAGATACTGTTCTGCTTTATCTGTCATGCCGAGCAGCAAGTGGGCTTTGGCAAGACCAAATAGTGCCTCAGAGGATTTTTTATCCAACGCCAGGCTTTTTCTGTAATGCCCAATTGCAAGCTGCGCATGGCCAGAAGCAAAAGCTTCATCCCCCAGCATAATGTGGTAGTAGGGATTCTGATTTCTTTTTGAATCAACCTGACGTTTTAATTGTTCAGCTTTTTCTGTTTGTCCTGTCGCTTCGTATAACAAAGCTAAGTTCGCTCTGGAGTTCAGTTGAACCGGATCCAGCTGTATTGACAGCAAATAAGCTTTTTCAGCTAACTCTAATTGCTGCATTTTCCGATATAACACTGCCAGATTATTCCAGTTTTCAGCGGCCTGCGGATCGGCTTTGATGGCAGCTTTTAAATAGGTATAAGCTAAATCATCTCTATCATACACCATAGCTTCAGCAGCTTTGTTGTTGTAGAACATCGCAATAACCTGACTCTGCTTCAAGGTCGCAGAGGGGAAATGGCTTCTATTGCTTTCCATTCCAAAATCAATGACATAACTAAAAATGCTGTAATCAATATTGCCATTGGAGTTGATATTTTTACCACCCACAACATTCAGGTTCACATGACCGTTTAACAAACTCTGGCCATTATTCTGGGTCCAGTATTCAGGGATTTTAACATCCCTGAATTCCACATTCAGATCGATCTCTTGTGCCAGACTAAAAGACAATATGGTTAACGACAAACAATTTGCCTGCCTGGCAGCCATGGTTTCGGTTGCAGTCAAGGTTGCATCATTTTGATACAACAAATTGGTGCCTTTTTTTGAAAACAGATAATTGAGTAACAAATCTGTTTTCTCCCGTGCAGAATGTGCAGAACGGGTCAAGGATCGGATTTCTAGTTTAACCTGTTGTGGCAACGCAAAAATTTGTTCAGGAGATTCCACAGGTTCAGCCACAGGCTTAAACAAGTCATCTTTCCACAGAGCATCATGGGCTGTAGTTGGGCTATTGTTTTGCTGGCATGCAGTTAAAAGCACAGCTACACAGATGTTTAGAATAAATCTCATGTTCGTCATCTGCATTAGTCTTTCATAAATAAACTATAGGGCATATTTATCAGCTGTTCTATTTTCCACATCCCCCTCTCATCCCATTTTTTCACCCTTTTGTAAATTAGTAAATCCAGTACCATAAATAGAAAACAACTTTGCATATTTATCATATTTGCACTATTAATCAAAGATGCCATTTTGTTCAAATAACAATCAAAAGGTGACTATCAATGGAGCAGTCATTACTTTCACCCGTGGTGCATGAAAAAATCCGCCATTTGAATCCTGGCTGTCAGGTCGATTTGCAGTTCTCTCAGCCCAGCAGTTTACGGATCCGAACCTCATTAGTAGGTTATGAAAAAAACCGTTACCTTGTGCTGAAACTACCACAGCAAGTGGTAGATGGTGGTTATAAGGATGTATTTGTTGAAGGCAATATGACGGTTGTCCGTTGCCTGCTTGAAGGCGATTTAGGTGAGTGTATTGCCTTTAGAGCCATGATTAAAACCATATCCCATCATCCGGTTCACCTGCTGTTTTTGGAGTATCCGCAGCAAATTGAAAATCGCTCTTTGCGGGCAAAGCAGCGGATCCGGGCTTTTATCCCAGCTTATGTAAATCCGCTGGAGCAAGGAACTTTGCCTGAAACCTTTTCACTTTATAATGGCTTTGTCATTGATATTTCGCCTTGCGGCTGTCGTTTTTCGATGAAACTGCATGCGGACTCCAGTCAGATTAACAAAGTGTCGGTGCTGCTGGAATTACTGGTACCAGGCGAAGAAGAAAGAATTCAAATCCCAGGCGAGATTATGAATTGCCATCTGGAATTACAGGAGTTGTCTTTAGGTATTAAGTTTGAACTGCCTGAGCTACAGGTCGCTAAAATGCTGCAACGTTTTATCGTCGACCCGGCTATCGCCAGCTAAATAAATTGGGGTCAGAGTCAATTAATCGGCTGGCGATTAATTGACTCTGACCCCAATTTTTCATCCTAAATTCGGTGCTAACCAGCTTTCAGCTTGTTCTGCACTCCAGCCTTTTTTCGCGGCGTATTCATCTTTTTGGTCGGTGCCAATTTTGCTGACTGCAAAGTATTTGCTATCCGGATGAGCAAAGTACCAACCACTGACTGCAGCACCAGGCCACATGGCATAACTTTCAGTCAGTTGGATGCCTGTTTGGGCTTCCACATCTAACAGCTGCCATAAAGTGCCTTTTTCCGTATGCTCAGGACAAGCAGGATAACCAGGTGCAGGCCTTATACCCTGATATAACTCACGAATAAGTTGCTCGTTGTCCAGAACTTCGTCCGGCGCATAACCCCAGATTTCACGTCGTACCTTCATATGCAGGTATTCAGCTAATGCTTCAGCTAAACGGTCAGCTAAGGCTTTGACCATAATGCTGTTGTAATCATCATGCTGAGCAGCAAATTCATCAGCCAGCTCGTCAGCACCAAAGCCAGTGCTGACAGCAAAACCACCAATGTAATCGGCAATGCCTGAATCCACAGGGGCAACAAAGTCAGCTAAGCAGCAGTTTGGATTGTCGTTACGCAGTTGCAATTGCTGACGTAAGTTGAATAAACGGCAACGTTCTGTGGTTCTGCTTTCGTCTGTGTAGACAATAATGTCATCACCCAGACTGTTCGCCGGAAAGAAGCCAAATACAGCTTTGCCCTGCACTTTCTTCTGCTGGATCATCAAGTCAAGAATAGCGTTGGCGTCTCTATGCACACGACGAGCTTCCATACCCACTTCAGGGTGATTCAAAATGGCAGGATATTTACCGGACAATTGCCAGGTCAGGAAAAATGGCGTCCAGTCGATATAATCACGCAGCGTTTCTAAATCGACGTCTTGCCATAAATGCACACCAGGTTGTTTAGGCGCGGGAGCTACTTTGGCTAAATCCAGTTTGAATTTATTAGCGCGGGCTTGCTCCAATGTCAGCAGTTTTTCACCTGGACGACTGCGGGCATGCTGGTCACGCGCTCTGTCGTATTCGTCGTTCACTCGTTCCAAAAAGGCCGGCTTATGTTCTTTACTGATCAGCGACTGCACCACAGATACGCTACGCGAAGCATTAGGTACATACACCACTCCATGTTGGTAATTCGGTGCAATTTTTATCGCGGTATGAGCTTTGGATGTAGTAGCGCCGCCTATCAGCAACGGGATATCAAAACCTAAGCGGGTCATTTCTTTGGCTACATGCACCATCTCATCTAAAGACGGTGTAATAAGGCCAGACAAACCAATAATATCGACATTCAGCTCTTTGGCTTTTTGCAGCAAAGTCGCACAAGGCACCATCACACCAAGGTCTATGACTTCATAGTTATTGCACTGCAGCACTACGCCTACAATGTTTTTACCTATGTCGTGTACATCGCCTTTGACTGTCGCCATCAGTACTTTGCCCTGAGCCCGGGCGCCGGTACCGGCTTTTTCCAGTTCAATAAAAGGCTGTAAATAGGCCACTGCTTTTTTCATGACTCGGGCGGATTTGACCACCTGAGGCAAGAACATTTTGCCTTCACCGAATAAGTCGCCGACTACGTTCATGCCGTCCATCAACGGACCTTCAATCACGTGCAAAGGACGCTCAACAGTTAAGCGGGCTTCTTCAGTGTCCTGATCAATAAAGTCGGTGATACCTTTGACTAACGCATGTTCAAGGCGTTTGTTCACAGGCCAGGCACGCCAGGCTTCGTCTTCTTTGACGGCAACAGAGCCATCACCTTTAAACTCGGCCGCAATGTCCAGCAATCGTTCTGTGGCATCTTCGCGTCGGTTTAAGATCACATCCTCAACCCGCTCACGTAATAACTCCGGAATATCGTCATAGACCGCCAACTGACCGGCGTTGACTATGCCCATATCCATACCAGCCCCAATGGCATGATACAAAAACACCGAGTGCATGGCTTCGCGCACTGGGTCGTTACCACGGAATGAAAAGGAGATATTAGATACGCCGCCTGAAATTTTGGCGTAAGGGCATAAGCGTTTGATTTCACGGGTGGCTTCAATAAAATCGACGGCGTAATTGTTGTGCTCTTCTATGCCGGTCGCCACAGCAAAAATATTCGGGTCGAAGATAATATCTTCTGGCGGAAAACCAATCTGATTAACCAGAATGTCATAAGCGCGCTGACAGATTTCGACTTTGCGGACTTTCGTATCAGCCTGACCTTTTTCATCAAAGGCCATCACCACCACAGCAGCACCATAACGTCGTAGTAATTTTGCCTGGTATAAAAACGGCTCTATACCTTCTTTTAACGAAATAGAATTGACGACGGGTTTACCCTGAATACATTTCAGCGCCGCTTCAATCACTTCCCACTTGGATGAATCCACCATAATAGGCACACGGGAAATGTCCGGCTCAGATGCCAGTAAATTCAGGTAACGCACCATGGCCGCCTTGCTGTCGAGCATGGCTTCGTCCATGTTGATATCGATGATCTGAGCACCACTTTCAACTTGCTGGCGCGCAACATCCAAAGCTTTTTCGTATTCGCCTTCTAATATCAGCTTCTTAAAACGGGCTGAGCCTGTGACATTGGTGCGTTCACCAACGTTAATAAAACGGGCTTGTTGTCGCATTACCACTCCAGACCAAAAGCTTCTAAACCAGACAAATGAAACTGGTGCGTTTTCTGTTTCGGCTGACGCGCAGGTAAACCGGCCACTACATCGCTGATGGCTTTAATATGTTCAGGCGTAGTGCCACAGCAGCCACCGACAATATTTAAAAAGCCCTGCTCTGCCCAATCGGCAATTTCTTTGGCCATCTCTACTGCACCTAAATCGTATTCGCCAAATTCATTCGGTAAGCCTGCATTTGGATGCACTGAGACATAACATTCTGAAATACCAGACAAAGTCTCAACATAAGGCCGTAATAAGTCTGGCCCTAAAGCGCAGTTCAGACCAAAGCTGACCGGTTGCACATGAGCTAATGAATGGTAGAAAGCTTCTGTAGTTTGGCCGGATAAAGTACGACCTGAGGCGTCGGTGATAGTGCCGGATATCATCACAGGTAAACTGTAACCCAGTTCATCAAACACTTTCAGTACCGCAAAAGCGGCGGCTTTGGCATTTAAAGTATCAAAGATGGTTTCGAGCATAATAATGTCGGCGCCACCTTCAATCAGTGCATGAGTAGATTCAGAATAAGCGCTGACTAAAGTATCAAAATCGACATTACGGTAACCCGGATCGTTTACATCAGGTGAAATAGAAGCCGTTCTGTTGGTTGGGCCTAATACACCAGCCACAAAACGTGGTTTATCCGGCGTGCTGTATTCATCACAAGCCTGACGCGCTAAAGCCGCTGACTCGCGATTGATGCGAGCCGATAAATGCGACATATCGTAATCGGCCATAGCGATAGGCGTAGCGTTAAAGCTGTTGGTTTCCAGAATATCAGCGCCAGCGGCTAAGTACTTACGATGAATATCCAGAATAAGTTGGGGTTGAGTCAGCACCAGCAAGTCGTTATTACCTTTCAGATCGGTAGACCAGTCAGCAAACTCAGTGCCACGATAATCATCTTCCTGCAATTTATATTGCTGGATCATGGTACCCATAGCACCATCTAACACCAAAATACGCTCTGCCAACAGCGCACGAAGGGCATCCGGAGTTAACCTACTGCGATTGATCATGACTACTGCCCTATCTGCTGAATATCAAAAGGTGTGGCCTGATACACATAATAATTCAGCCAGTTGCTGAACAATAAAAAGGCATGGCTTTGCCATAACTTATGTGGACCTTTGGCTGGATCGTTTTGTTTATAGTAGTTCTCTGGAACTTTTGGCTCAAGACCTGCGGCTACATCACGCTGATATTCATCGTTTAAGGTGGTTAAATCATATTCTGGATGGCCGGTGACAAAAACCCGGCTACCCGTGCTGTTTTGCAGCAAGTAGGCGCCTGTTGCATCGGCTTCTGCCAACACATGTAAATCCGGGTGCTGTTGATACTTTTGTTTGGGCACCTGAGCATAACGCGAATGGGGCACTAAAAACTCATCGTCAAAACCCCGTACTAAAGGGCTTAACGGCTGAGAGACATTTTGCCAGTACACTCCTGATAACTTCTCGCCACGAATTTCACGCTGCAAACCATAGTAATGATACAAAGCCGCATGAGCAGCCCAGCATAAAAATAAAGTGGATGTGACATGGCGATCAGCCCAGGTCAGAATTTCTGCCAGCTGAGGCCAGTAACTGACATCTTCGTAATTGACTAAACCTAAAGGCGCACCCGTGATAATCAGGCCATCATAGTTTTGCTGCTCTACATCAGAAAAATAGCGGTAAAAACAGTCCAGATGATTTTGTGGCGTGTTTTTGCTGACATGATTATCCAGTCGTATCAGCTCCACATCTACCTGCAACGGGCTATTGGCTAACAAGCGCAATAACTGGATTTCAGTGGCGACCTTATTCGGCATTAAATTAAGAATAGCGATTTTCAGCGGCCGGATATCCTGCGATAAAGCCCGGCTTTCAGTCATGACAAATACATTCTCCGCAGAAAGCGCTTCTACAGCAGGTAACTGATCAATGACTTTAATAGGCATAGCATCTCCGACAAGGCTGAAAAATGAGGTTACTCTGGCTTAAAGCGGCGGAAATGTCAACTTCTAAACGTTTAGACGTCTAAATAAAAATAAAGATGGCCGATGAATGAATACAAGTAGTTCAGACTTCCGCATCATCAGCTTTTGATGTTAAAAATAGCCCGGCAGGACAGGACAGGACATAAAATCTGATTTTCTCAAAGGCCATACAATTAAAAACAACAAACCCGGCCTGAGCCGGGTTTGTTTGAAGTCTTACTTCAGCTATCTAAGCTTATACAGCTTACAGATCGGCTTCAGCGTCTTCTGGCACCATACCAAAATCTTCTGCCGGTGACGGAGCACCTTTAGATGGTTCCAGTAACAGCATGCGACGTAATTCGGCTTCAATTTCTTTAGCAACAGCAGGGTTTTCCTGCAGGTATTTCATGGCGTTGGCTTTACCCTGGCCAATTTTGTTGCCTTTGTAGGCATACCAGGCACCGGCTTTGTCGATCAGCTTATGCAGTACACCTAAGTCCACTAACTCGCCATCTTTGCTGATACCAGCGCCGTACATAATAATAAATTCGGCTTGTTTAAACGGCGGTGCTACTTTGTTTTTCACCACTTTGACGCGGGTTTCGTTACCCGTCACTTCATCGCCATCTTTCACAGAACCAGTACGACGAATATCTAAACGCACTGAAGCGTAGAATTTTAACGCGTTACCGCCGGTCGTGGTTTCTGGTGAACCAAACATCACACCAATTTTCATCCGGATTTGGTTGATGAAAATACATAAAGTGTTTGAACGTTTGATATTACCTGTCAGTTTACGCAAAGCCTGAGACATTAAACGAGCTTGTAAACCTACATGGCTGTCACCCATATCGCCTTCAATTTCAGCGCGAGGTGTTAATGCAGCGACGGAGTCGACCACGATCACGTCTACCGCAGCAGAACGTACTAACATGTCACAAATTTCCAGTGCCTGTTCACCAGTATCCGGTTGAGACACTAATAAATCATCGACGTTTACACCTAATTTTTTAGCGTAAACAGGGTCTAAAGCGTGTTCAGCATCGATAAAAGCACAGGTTTTACCCATACGCTGAGCTTCAGCGACCACCTGCAAAGTTAAAGTCGTTTTACCTGAAGATTCAGGACCGTAGATCTCAACAATACGACCACAAGGCAAACCGCCTATGCCCAGAGCAATATCCAAACCTAACGAACCTGTAGGGATAAAGTCGATATCAAGCGCAGTGCTGTCGCCCAAACGCATAATTGAACCTTTACCAAACTGGCGTTCGATTTGACCTAAGGCTGCGGTCAGTGCTTTTTGTTTATTGTCGTCCATTGCTCTCTCCGGTGGATTCTTGGATGCACTCAAAGTGCTGTATGCTCATACAGTAGTCTTTTTGCTTTAGTCTGTCAATAACAAGATCAGCTGCTGCAAGACAAAATCGATCGCCTGTTGGCGCACTGTCGCTCTGTCGCCATCAAAAATACGATGCGACAATACCTGATGGCCCTGAATTTCAAAACAAAAATGTACAGTACCCACAGGTTTAGTGGCGGAGCCACCATCAGGGCCTGCAATACCAGACACTGCCACCGCCACTTCAGCACCGGCAGCTTTGGCTGCACCTACCGCCATCTCCAGCACTGTTTCTTTACTGACAGCGCCGTATTGCAACAAAGTTTCGGCTTTTACCCCTAGCAACTGTTGCTTGGCTTTATTACTGTAGGTGACAAAAGATCGGTCCAGATAGGCTGAACTGCCGGGCACTGCGGTCAACACATATGCAATACCACCGCCAGTGCAGGATTCTGCTGTGGTGATACTGAAGTTTTTCCGCAATAATAGCGCTCCGAGATCCGCCGCCAATTGATAGGTGGTTACTGGAATTGTCATCTTTGGTCCAACGCAGGAATTATTAAGCCATTATGCCGCCAGAACAGAAAGACGGGCAAGCCCTAAGCCCGCACACTCCGATGATGCAACAGTACCTTGGCCTGAAATGCCAGCATCCTGATATTTTGCTGTTTTATCGTATGGGTGACTTTTACGAGCTGTTTTACGATGACGCAAAAAAGGCCTCTGCCCTTTTGGATATTTCCCTGACCAAAAGAGGCCAGTCGGCGGGCCAGCCTATTCCTATGGCAGGCGTGCCTTATCATTCGATTGAAGGCTATTTAGCCCGTTTAGTGCAACTGGGTGAATCCGCCGCTATTTGCGAACAAATCGGCGATCCAGCCTTAAGCAAAGGCCCGGTTGAACGTGCTGTGGTGCGTATTGTGACTCCAGGCACTGTCACAGACGAAGCTTTGTTGAACGAACGCCAGGACACCTTAGTATCGGCTTTGTATCAGCAAAAAGGCAGTTATGGTTTTGCTTACTTAGATTTAAGCAGCGGCCGTTTTTTAGTCAATGAAGTCACCCATCTGGATGATTTATTGGCCTTGTTGCAGCGCTTAAATCCGGCAGAAATTTTATATGCCGAAGAGCAGGACTGGCCGGATAGCGTGATCAACCGCAAAGGTGTGCGCCGCCGCCCTGTCTGGGAGTTTGAGTTAAGCAACGCTAAACGTTTACTGACCCAACAATTTGGTACCCGCGACTTACAAAGTTTTGGCGTAGAACAAGCGCCTGTGGCTTTAATGGCCGCGGGCTGTTTAATGGGTTATGTCAAAGACACCCAGCGCGCTCAGTTACCGCATATCCGCTCTATCGCTCTTGAGCGTAATCAGGACTGCATAGTTCTGGATGCGGCAACCCGACGTAATTTAGAGCTGACCCAAACTTTAGCAGGCCAGTTTGATCACACTCTTGCGGCTGTTTTGGATCAATGCCAGACCGCTATGGGCAGTCGTTTATTGAAGCGCTGGATCCATGCGCCGCTGCGCGATCAGTCCTTAGTATCAGCCCGTCATCAGGCTGTGGCTGAATTACAACAGCATCATCAAAGCCTGCAGCCGCTGTTTAAACAAGTGGGTGATACAGAGCGGGTGATTGCCCGTTTAGCACTTCGAAGTGCCCGTCCCCGTGATTTCTCGCGTTTGCGTGCTGCTTTGCAGTTATTGCCAGAGCTATCCCCTGAACTGACTCTGTTACACAGCCCTTTATTGGCGCAGCTCGCTGCTAAATGCCAACCACTGCCAGAGCTTTGTGATTTATTAGAGCGTGCCATAGTCGAAACCCCACCTATGCTCATTCGCGATGGAGGTGTGATAGCTTCAGGCTACAACGCCGCGTTGGATCAATGGCGTGAACTGGCAACAGGTGCCACTGATTATCTGGAGCGACTGGAGCAACGCGAAAAAGAGCGCACAGGCATAGCCTCACTCAAGGTTGGTTTTAACCGAGTAGCTGGCTATTACATTGAAACTGGCCGCAGCGCGGCCGATCAGGTGCCAGCGGACTATATTCGCCGCCAGACCTTAAAAAATAACGAACGTTTTATTATTCCTGAATTAAAAGAATACGAAGACAAAGTGCTTGGCAGTCAAAGCAAAGCTTTAGCTTTGGAAAAGCAGTTATACGATGAGTTGTTTGATTTAACAGCGCCTTACCTGGCGGAATTACAGCAACTTTCAGCGGCTTTGGCGGAACTGGATTTACTGACTAACTTCGCAGAGCGCGCTGAACAGCTAAACTACCATCAGCCAGAGCTGACGCCAAAGCCTGGCATACAGATTGAAGCTGGCCGTCACCCTGTGGTTGAACAGGTGATGACGGAGCCTTTTATTGCCAACCCACTTAAGCTCTCGCCAGAGCGTCGCATGCTGATGATTACAGGCCCGAATATGGGCGGTAAATCGACTTATATGCGTCAGAACGCCTTAATAGTCCTAATGGCTTATATAGGTAGTTTTGTACCTGCAGAGCGCGCTGTATTAGGTCCGGTCGACCGGATATTCACTCGTGTTGGTGCATCCGATGATTTGGCGTCAGGCCGCTCTACCTTTATGGTGGAAATGACAGAAACTGCCACTATTTTGCATCATGCGACAGCGCAGAGTTTAGTGCTGATGGATGAAATAGGCCGTGGCACCAGCACTTATGATGGTTTGTCTTTGGCATGGGCCTGTGCTGAATACCTGGCGCAGCAACTCAAAGCCATGACTTTGTTTGCCACCCATTATTTTGAACTGACCGAGCTGGCATCCCAGTTACAAGGTTTAGCCAATATCCATCTGGATGCGGTAGAGCACGACGAACACATCGTCTTTATGCATCAGGTGCAAGATGGCGCGGCCAGTAAAAGTTATGGCCTACAGGTAGCCCAACTGGCTGGTGTGCCTCGGGTGGTAATCCAAAAAGCCAAACAAAAACTGGCCCAATTGGAACAACAGTCTGTTGTCAGTGCCAAAGCACCAGCAGCGGCTAAAACAGCAGAGCCGCTGCAGCAACAATTATTTGTCGAAGCCGAACCTCATCCAATACTGGAGCAACTGGCCACACTGGATCCGGATCAACTGTCAGCCCGTCAGGCTTTGGATTTGTTGTATCAGCTCAAAGCCAGCTTATAAAAATGGGGTCAGATCACATTGTTAACAGTTCACAATGTGATCTGACCCCAATTTCAGGTGTTGAAAAAGGAGTGTTGTTATTTCTGAACTAAGTTTGTCCAAAGCAGCCAGTTATATTCCCTTGGTGTGGGCTGGCCCTATACTACGCCGCCTGACACCAAAACGGCTATGTCTCTGGTTAGCCACTTCAGAACCCGTAGAATTGAAACTGCAACTCCAGCCTGAGCAAGGCGAAGTGATCAAGTTTGATTCAAAACAGATACAGCCCTTTGTGCAGCAACTTCAGCTTGCCGGCAAACTATATCTGTATTTTCTGGATTTGGAACTGAACGACGCCCTGCCAACTGAACGCTGGATTAGTTATGATCTGCAGTTAAAAACTGGCAGCAGCGACTGGCAAAACTGGCGGCAGTGGGCAGAGGATTTGGTTTATCCCGGACGGGATTTGCCGGGTTTTATTATCAAACCTAAAGTGCATTCAGTATTGCATGGCTCTTGTCGCAAACCGCATTTTACTTCGGGTGATGCGTTGGTCCGTGCCGATCAGCAGCTAAAAGATACAACACCAGCTCAATGGCCATCCTTACTGATGTTAAGTGGCGATCAGGTCTACACAGACGACGTAGCAGCGCCGACGCTTTACGCTATCCATCAACTGATAGCTAAACTGGATTTTGCTGACGAAAAGTTACCTTGTTCAACCTTAAGCTCTGCTCATGAACTGCATAGCAAAACGCCCTATTATTACCAGCGTGAACAACTACTGCCAAACACCAAAGCTGGTTATCAGGTGTTAAAGCAGCTATTCAAAGGGGCCAAAAAACCGGTATTTACCACAGACAGCGCCCACAACCATCTGATCTCTATGGCCGAAGTGTTTTCGATGTACTTGCTGGTCTGGTCGCCAGCACCATGGCAGGGCCTGGATTTGCAAATGCCGGAAGGGCTGCTGAAAAGTTTTAGCCCGGAGCGCCAAAAGCGCAGCGCCAAATACACTCAAAACCTGGAAGAATTTAAAGCAGGTTTAGGCCAGGTCAGGCGGTTAATGGCCCATCTGCCAGTCGCCATGATGTTTGATGATCACGATATTACTGACGACTGGAATTTAACTGCAGAGTGGGAAAAAACTGCCTACGAACACCCGTTTTCCCGCCGTATTATTGGTAATGCCCTGATGGGATACCTGCTATTTCAGGGCTGGGGTAATGCGCCGGAAAAAGTGCAAAAGCTGTTGCCTTTATGCCAACAGGCGCTGAATCAGCCCGGCACCGAAACTCATGATGAATGCATCAATAGCCTGCTCAAATTCTCTGAATGGCATTACAGTTGGCCAACCCAACCGCCATTGCTAGTGCTGGATACCCGCACCCAACGTTGGCGCTCAGAGCTTGCGATGGAAAAACCTTCGGGTTTGATGGACTGGGAATCTATTACTGAATTGCAGCAACAACTGCTGGGCCATGAAGCTGTATTGCTGGTCTCCCCCGCCCCTGTGTTTGGCGTCAAACTGATTGAAACTATTCAGCGTATTTTCACCAGTTTTGGCAAACCTCTGATGGTGGATGCAGAAAACTGGATGACCCACCCGGGTTCAGCTTATGCACTGCTGAATTTATTCCGTCATCCAAAAACACCCCGCAACTTTGTCATTTTATCCGGCGATGTGCATTACAGCTTTGTATTTCAGATAAAACTACGCCACAAACAACAAAGCCCATCCATCTGGCAAATCACCAGCAGTGGCCTGAAAAATGAGTTTCCACACCGGCTTTTGGCTTTATTGGATACAGCCAATCGTTGGCTTTATGCCTCCCGCTCGCCGCTGAACTGGTTTACCAAAAGACGCCGTATGATCATCACCCATCACCGACCTATAGGCGAAACCAAAGGCCGCCGTTTGGTGAATGCTGCTGGTATAGGCTTATTGGAGCTGACGCCTGAAGGAGTACCTTGCAAAATAGTGCAACTTTGCGCTGATGGTGAAACAGTAAGTTTTGAGCTGGAAAAAGGCGATGATGAACTGACGCAGGATTATAGTTTGTAGACGGTTAGCTCAAGGCTCCGTCTGACAAAACAGCTGCACCCACTGAACAAATGGGTGCAGCTAAAAGCAGCTTAAATCCCCTGCCCGCCTGATACTTCTATACGTTGGGCATTGACCCAACGATGGTCTTCCGACAATAAACTGGCCACCATAGGGCCTATATCATCAGCAACTCCGACCCGGCCTAAAGCCGTCATATCGGCAAAAAACTTATTAAAGTCTGGTGTATCACGCACTGCTCCGCCAAAAAAGTCAGTTTCTATGGCTCCTGGCGCTACCGTATTGACTGCTATACCACGTGGACCAAACTCTTTTGCCATATAGACGGTCAGCATTTCCACTGCGGCTTTGACCGCAGCATAAGCCGCCCAGCCAGGCGCTGATACCCGGGTTAAGCCAGTAGATAAATTCACAATACGCCCTCCATCTGCCAATAAAGGCAACAGCGCCTGAGTCAAGAAAAACACACCTTTAAAATGCACATTCACCAGTTGGTCAAATTGAGTCTCTGTGGTGTGCTCAATAAGGGCATAGTCACCATGACCGGCATTATTCACCAAATGCTCAAAGCTATCGCGTTGCCAGATGTCAGCCAGCACAATGCGTAACCGCTCAGCAAAGTTGGCAAAACCTGCGACAGCGCCAGTGTCCAGCTGCAGAGCAACAGCTTTGCGCCCCATAGCGCGAATTTGTGTCACTACAGCTTGCGCCTCTTGCTCGCGACTCTGATAAGTGATGATGACATCTGCGCCACGACGGGCAATATTCAGTGCGGTATTACGGCCAAGGCCACGGCTGGCACCTGTTACTAAAGCGATTTTAGTCATGCGTTTTCTCCTGTGGTTTAAGACCCCTGCATGCTAAAGAAAAGCTGCTGAAGGGTCTTTACCCGAAGATCCGCATTTTTTGCTTAATTCTCCAAAGCTCTTGCGAAGGCCAATTCTGGTAGCCTAGAGTATCAACCATGAAAGATACGCTATTAAACACTGTGCGCCGTTATGTTGAGGCTTATGCCAACCCAAATGGTCTTGCACAAACGCCCATTATCGGCCTGACCACTATCCGTTCGAATACCCCAAGCGGACTCGAATATGCAATCTCGCGCCCACTGGTTTGTCTGGTCCTGCAGGGCAAAAAACAAGTGGTGATGGGCTCAGAGGTATTTGACTTTAGTACCGGTGATTCTTTGTTGATCAGTGCCGATGTACCGACCATCAGTCAAATTACAGAGGCAAGCCTGGATGCCCCTTATATCTCGCTGGTACTGGATTTGGATCTGAGTGTGATTGCTGAGCTGACGGAACAAATGGCGCAGCCCAGAGAAAGTACAAAGCATCCGGTGCAGGTTGAACCTACCGATCAGCAAGTGGCAGATGCAGCTTTGCGCTTGATGAACTTGTTAGACAGACCTGAATCAGTGCCTGTGCTGCACAAACAACTGGTGCGGGAGATGCACTACTGGTTGTTAGCTGGACGCCATGGTGCTGCCATTCAGCGGCTTGGCTATCAGGACAGCCATATCCGACAAATAGCCAAAGCTGTGGCTGTACTCAGAGCAGATTTTCGTTTGCCACTGCAGATGGAGCAACTGGCCGCTATTGCAGGCATGAGCCCTTCATCCTTTTATCAGCACTTTCGCGCTGTGACTTCGTTGTCGCCGCTGCAATTTCAGAAGCAATTACGGTTAATAGAAGCACGACGTTTAATGCGTGCTGAAGGCTTAAAAGCTGGCAGCGCAGCTTTTGCAGTAGGCTACGAAAGCGTGCCGCAATTTACCCGTGAATACAGCAGGATGTTTGGTTTGACTCCGCAAAAAGATACAGCACAAGGCAGAACCAGCACTGTTCACATCGGCACTACATCCACTTCCACTTCTAACTGATGCACACCATGGCCCTGCAGCAAGCCTTTCAGTGGCACTACATCGGCATAGTCGCGGCCATAAGCTAAGGTGATATGACGTTCTGCCGGCATCAGGTTATTGGTGGGATCAAAATCGACCCAACCCAATTCTGGATCGTACACGGCAAACCAGGCATGAGAGGCATCAGCTCCTATTAAACGTGGCTGACCTTCTGGTGGTGAGGTTTCCAGATACCCACTGACATAACGACTGGGAATACCTAAGGCGCGCAGACAGCTGACTGCCAGTTGGGCGAAATCCTGACAGACCCCTTTTTTATGCAGCAGCACTTCGGATACAGGAGTGACGACTGAGCTAAATTCAGGGTCGTATTCAAACTGGTGAAAAATCAGATCGGTCAGTTGTTGCGCCAGCTGTAATACAGTCAAAGTCGGGTCAGCTATGCTCTGGATCAATGCCTTTGTTTCATCAAGCACTGGGATCATCCGGCTTGGACCAGTGCACAACAGTGCCTTGAGTTGATCGGGTGAATAACCTTGTTGCTGGCGGAAAAAAGCTGCGACTTGTGGCCAGGGCTGAGTTAAATCCAAAGCCAGACTCTGCTGGCGTGGCAAAACTTCAACCACAGAATAAGCGGTCACTGCCAGTTGCTGATGCGGCGGCTGCAAGTGGATAAAATGCTGGGTATTACCAAAGGTATCTGTTCTGGCATAAACAGAAGATGCTGTGGGCAACACCTCTAAGTTAAAACTGCACAGCTCCTGTGTCGGTAATTGCCGTGGCCGCAAACAAGCCAGATTGTAACTGTTAGCCACAGGATGCTGGTAACAATAACGGGTCAGGTGACGGATCTGGTACTTCATATAGTCGGCCCTATGACTCTGTCCCCAAAGTAATTAAAATCAAGTAAGAAGGGGGCCATTAAAAACTCTGCCAGGATTTACCCGCTTCCGCATGGCTGAAATACGACAAGGTAATGCTGTCAGACAATTGCCTTAGCACGGTATGCAACTGCTGTAATAAACGACTCAGCTCTGGTGTTGCCTGTAACTGATCATCAAAGAGTTGTTCTGGTTCAGCCAGTTGCAGTAAAGACACCAGCTCCACTGCCAGTTTTTGCTCACGGCTCAGCACCACAGCTGCACCAGGTTTAGGCAGTTGCTGAATTTGACTGGCAAGACGGGCGCACTGATAACCTACAGAACGAGGCGTACTGTCATCCAGTAGCAGCAAGTCAATCACAGCCAGCGGGTGCAGCTCGGTTTTATAACGGCGCCTGTAGGTCATTAAAGTATCCGTCATACGCAGCACAGACTCCATCAACGAAGCGCTGCAATTCCTGCCCTGATCAAATACAAAAACTTCCTGCAGCAGGGTGACACTTTGCAATGCCCTTTCCATATGCTGACCTAAATCCATAAACCTCAGGGTTTGAGTGCGGCTCATGGTTTCGTTATTCAGACCATAAATAGCAGTTTGTAGCAAAATCACTTCATCCAGCAAACGCACCATTTGCTGCGGCTGCTGCCAGTTCAGCGGATTCGGCCATTGCGTCAGCGCCAGCTGTAATTTATCCAGCACATACCAGGTGTCTTCGCTGAAGTATTCCCGCACCGACTGCGCATTAAACAATAAATTTTTCAGCACCTGCGCCAAACCTGCCGGATGCTGCAGTGAAAACAATTCACTTAAGGCCTGCTGCAAGGCGCTGGTCTGCTGTAATGAACTCAGCGCTGCGCTGTCTGGCAAAGTGCCATTGGCCTGCAAACAAAACCGTACTAATGCTCTGCTGTCAGTTTGTTGACCCGCTGTGACCTGGAAACTGGTTAAGAGCGGCACTGTGTAACGTAAAGCCCGACAAACTAAATTTAATCGTTCGTTATAACGACCCAGCCAGAATAAATGGTCGGCGACGCGGCTTGGCAACAAGCCACTATGACGGGATAACAAGATGCGTTTTTGGGTATTTTGCAGCAAGCTGACCGCATGGTCCTGATCGGCAAGCACCCAGACATCTTTGGCAACAAACCCCATACTGTACTGATGCTGCAGGCTTTGCGCATCAGGGCTGATACGAGCCAAAGCGCCAGGCATCACAGCCGGACTATGCTGCTCGGACAACAAACCAAATAAACGCAAGACGCCATACTGCTGATGCTCGCCTTGAGTCGTGTTCCAGCATGGTACAGAGCACAATGGCAGCAAGCGAATCGCAATAAAAAGTTCAGGATAAGCCGCTAATTGCTGCTGTAACTCTTGTTGTTGCAGCGGGTCCAGTTCAGTCCAAAGCCAGCTTTGGGCTGTATCAATTCTGCGGAATCTGTACTGGCTTGCATCAGATAAAACCTGTTGCAACTGCTCAGGTTTACCACACCAAAAAGCGGTAGTAGTGGGCAATTGCAATTCTTCATTTAGAAGCGTTCGGCAAAGCGCAGGCAAAAAGGGCAATAACACACCGGAGTCCACTAAGGCAGCTCCTGGCGGATTGGCGCAAAACAGCTGCTGCTGACGAATGCTTTGCAATAAACCTGCAGTGCCTGTGGAGTCCGGATCCAGCTCCAGCGCATCACAACGGGCATCAGGTAAATAGCGCATCAGGCTGTCGACCTGCTGCAAACCTGTGACAGTTTTTAACCACAAAGCACCGTCTTTAAACATCAGATCGGCGCTGTGCATCAGGGCTATATCTAAATAATTGGCTAAAAAAGCATGTTCAAAATAGGCGGCGTCGCGTTTGCCATGGGTTAATAAACCACAAAGCGGTCGTCGCCCTTCGGCGGTATGGCCAGTCCCTTGCGCAAACACCAGCTGCAATTTACGGAAAAACCCGGCCAGCTGGCTTTTGCCAATGCTGTGATTCAGCTCACCAATACAATGGTTAAACGCCAGCCTGTGTTCTAATACAAAACCCAGCCCTGCCGGCATCTGGCTCTGATCGGCATAGACACAAAACTGACCTGCGGCATCGCGGCCTATATCTACAGCCAACAAACTCAGCCACTGCTGATGAGTGGGTACCAACTGATGGCAAGGCAACAGATAGTTTTTATTCTGGAAAATAAGTTCAGCAGGCAATAGCCCCTGCTGGATCATGAGCTGTGGACCGTATAAATCCTGCAATACCATAGAAAGCAGCAATTGACGCTGCTTTACACCAGCCTGCAACTGTTGCCACTCTTTATCACTCACCAGCCATGGCATTAGATCCAACTGACGTTGTTGCTCCAGCCAGGGATCAAAAGTAGCACCGTTTTCCCGCAGCTGATGTTGCAAATCTGTATGCAGCTGCACTAAATGCTGCTGGCTTTGCTGCTGCCACCACTGCTGCAATTGCTGCCACTGCGGCAAATCAGTCCATCTTAGTTGCTCGCTCAACTCCTGACTTTCCACAGTCATCATCAGGCCGACATTTGCTGGCTGAGATCTGCGGAAAATTCAAGTTTTGGCGTACTAATCACCTGATGCAATTCAATGATCCCTGTTTGAAATTGGTCAATCAGCTGATGCAGCTGACCTGTGGTTAATTCTGATAAGTTTTGTGTTTTTAACAAGTCCTGCAACTGCCAGACCCGTTGCAATATAGCAGCACTATGAGGCAAAGCTTTGGCTGATGCAGCCACTCTATGCAAACAATAGGCAAGAGAGCGTGGAAAGTCAGCGTAGGTCAGCAAATAGTCCACCGCATCCACTTCAGTGTTTTGATGCGCCAGATAATAGTGGTACGACTCTACCCCACCCAAAGCATTTAAAATAGAAGTCCAGCGAAAACGTGGTCTTTTAATATCCGTCGGCTGCAGCTGCTGCAATACCATCACATCCATAATACGGGTGGTCATATCAGCCCGCTCCACATGCCTGCCAATATTAAATAAATCAAAGGCATCGCTACGCAGCATAGTGCCGTCCAGCACCCCCACTACCATCTGACAACGGCGGCTGACCTCCGTCATTAAGCGGTATCTGTGCTGACGCCCTTGTAACTGCTGGCAATGCTCCTGTAAAAACAAATCCAGTGAATTCAGCTCTTCCCACATATCACGGGGGATCAGTTGTCGTACTGTTCTGGCATTTTGTTTTAGTGCGCTACAAGCCGAACGGATAGAGACTTCACTGTCGGCATCGGTAATTAAAAAGCCCATCACCTGCTGCTCTACCGTCAAATCGCTTGGTGGTAACTGACTTAAGAGTTCAGCGCCATTCTGACCTAATACGTCCAGTAATAAGGGCCAGCTGAACTGGCTGTCTTTGTGACTGTCGATCAGCAAATGGCTGGTGGCATTAATTAAGCGCGCCGTATCATCCAAACGCTCCAGATAACGGCCTAACCAGAATATATGATCCAAAGATTTTAATAACATAGATCAGACCTCATCGTTGATGATCCAGGTGTCTTTGCTACCGCCGCCTTGCGACGAATTGACCACCAAAGAGCCTTTTTTCAGCGCAACCCGGCTTAAACCGCCTGTGGTGCAATACAAATCTCTGCCCTGCAAAATAAAGGGCCGTAAATCTAAATGCCGTGGTTCCAGCACACCGTCACATAAAGTAGGAGCTGTGGATAACGCCAGAGTCGGCTGAGCAATAAAATTGCGCGGATTGGCTTTAATAGCCTCCGCCATTTGTTGTTGCTCTTCTTTGGTAGAACGTGGGCCTATCAAAATGCCGTAACCACCGGATTCATTGGCAGGTTTCACCACCAGTTGATCCAGATTAGCCAATACATACTCACGCTGTTTTGGATCCAGACACAAATAGGTAGGAACGTTATCAATCAGCGGTTGTTCGCCCAAATAATAATTTATGATTTCAGGCACATAGGCGTAAATCACTTTATCGTCGGCAACCCCAGAACCAGGTGCATTGGCGATAGACACATTGCCTTTGGCCCATGCTTTGATCAAACCCGGAATACCTAAAACTGAATCGGGCCGGAAAGCTTGTGGGTCGATAAAAATATCGTCCACCCTGCGATAAATCACATCCACGCGTTGCAGGCCATGCAGAGTTTTTAAATAGACGATGTCATCCTGCACCAGCAAATCGGTATTTTCAGCCAGCTCAACACCCATTTGCTGGGCTAAAAAGCTGTGCTCGAAATAAGCCGAGTTGTAGACACCGGGGGTCAACAACACTATGCAGGGGACATCACCAGGGCGAGGCGATAAAGAGGCCAACATACGCCAGAGTTGATGCGGGTAGTCGTCTACAGGGTAGATAAAGGAGTCGGCAAATAATTCCGGAAAAACCCGTTTCATCACAGTGCGGTTTTCCAGCATATAAGACACGCCAGATGGTACCCTTAAGTTATCTTCAAGCACTAAAAATTTGCCAGAGCCATCACGCACCAAATCAGTCCCACAGATATTGGCCCACACCCCATAACGGGGCGAAATGCCCTTACATGGTGCAAGGTAGTTGCGGGAGTCCAGCACTAAATCAGCCGGTACTATACCGTCTTTAAGGATGCGCTGGTCGTGGTATAAGTCGTCAATAAACAGGTTTAAAGCGGCTAAACGTTGTTTCAGGCCAGCACTGGTTTTTTGCCATTCTGAGCTTGGGATAGTGCGTGGCATTACATCCAAAGGCCAGCAACGGTCGATATTATTGCCGTCAGAATACAAGGTAAAGCAAACGCCCATAGCGCTAATCGTTTGATTTAACTGCTCTTGCCTTTGAATAAGCTCAGCAGAGCCGTGGCGATCAATAAAACGTGCTATAGCCGCAGCTGGTGGTCGTATTTGTCCATCCGCCTGCACCAGCTCATCAAAACACTGGCTGATTTGCTGATAGTGCCCAAAACTTTTTGCACCCATTGGCGACTCCTTCCCGTCCGATACGACCCGAACAACATCAGTTCAAGGCCTGCTTTTTTTGTTCTGTATCAGAAAGGAGCAAGGGTTATGCCAGCACGGAATACAGACACCATGAGTCAATCTATGTGACAGGCCAGCACCCTTTACCTCCCCAAAACATTCGCATATAGCTACTGAAAGATGAGTTAGTATCAGATATTTAGGATATTTTAACTATTCACCTCAGAGACGAAACTGAAATAAAAAAGCCCCGCAGTTAAATGCCTGTCTCTTATACACAAATCCCCCGGTTTTTACCGGGGGATTTTTTTGAACTATCAGCATCCCTCTCGATCAGATCTTTCACTTAATCTACAGGTGAATAGTGATGAACAACGCGCAGTGGGCAAAAGATACGTTTGGTCAGGCCGACTTAGGGGATCCCCGCCGAACCACACGTCTGGTAAAGTTAACTGAAACCTTAGCGAACGAACCAGGAAAGCCATTCGTGTCTATCACACAATCCCCCGCCGACATGGAAGGCGCCTATCGTTTTATCCGTAATGAGCACGTCAATGCTGACGCGATAGCAAAAGCTGGCTACCAGGTCACGGCAGAGCAAGCCGCCAAACATACTTTATTACTGGCCTTAGAGGATACCACCGCTATTACTTACAGCCATCGTTCTGTGCGAGATGAGCTAGGTCATGTCAATCAAGGAAACAACTGTCGGGGCATACTTGCACACAGCGTTTTGTTATTCGCTCCTGAGCAACAGGAGCTTGTTGGATTAATTGAACAATCCCGCTGGACAAGTGACATCAGCGCGCGGAAAGAAACATGTGCGAGCACAAACACCTTATGAAGAAAAAGAAAGCTTCAAGTGGCAGTCCGCTTCGGTCAATCTATCGGCACGATTAGTCGCTAAAATGGCCGATGTGATATCCGTCTGCGATCGGGAGGCCGATATCTATGAGTACTTGCAGTATAAGCTCTCAAAGCAACATCGTTTCGTGGTTCGTTCCATGCAGAGTCGCCATATTGAGCAGTCTGAGGATAAGCTCTACCACTATGCAGCAGGTCTTGAAAACGCCGGACAAAAGCAAATCCATATAGCGCAAAAAGGTGGACGTAAAGCACGTACAGCAACAGTAAACATTGTATTTGCACCATTCACGTTGCAAGTCCCCGCAAATCAGCGTGGCGAGTCACTAGCACTTTACTATGTCGGGTGCGAAGAGCGAACCGATGACAAGGACGCGTTAAATTGGCATTTGCTGACTACCGAACCAGTCCAAAGCAAAGCTGATGCACTGAACATCATCCGTTATTACGAGCATCGCTGGTTAGTTGAGGAATATCACAAAGCGTGGAAAACGGATGGTACAGATATTGAGAATGCCCGCTTACAAAGTAAAGATAACATTGAGCGGCTTGTGACCATCAGCGCCTTTATTGCTGCAAGAATAGTGCAGCTGAAGTTTGCGCGCGAACAGCCAGATGATGTGAGCTGTGAACAGGTACTGTCGCCAAAAGCATGGAAATTGTTATGGATAAAACGGGTCAGTAGAACATTACCTGACACAGTCCCTTCGATGAAGTGGGCTTATACCGAGCTTGCGAGGCTCGGTGGGTGGAAGGATACAAAACAAACCGGCAAGGCTTCGGTCAAGGTGTTGTGGCAAGGATGGTTCAAACTGCAAACCATCCTTGAAGGGTATGACCTCGCGAAGTCTCTTGAGGCTGACTTGTGATCAAGAGACAGGCAGTTAAATGCAGGGCTTTGTATTCTGCATCTTAGAGATTACATAAAGCTATAATCAACCCTGAAAGTGATACTTCGCTCTGGAGCATACAATACGCTCAGATTATTCGTACTATTGGTGCGGCTTCGAGCTTGTTTGAATTGCTCAATTTCGGAATCAAACAAATTATGGATAAATGCCGATAAACGTACATTGTCA
>JAHIWM010000202.1 GCA_018815765.1 Gammaproteobacteria bacterium
ATTTATAGCGCTGTAGACCGTCAGAGTAATGTGCCTTATCTGGGGCTGGCTCAAATTCTGAAATTACTCGACTTCATCGTCGTAGGCATACTGATCTTAAGCATGCTGCTGGACAAATCTCCGGTCTATTTACTCAGCGGCTTAGGCGCTTTAACTGCGGTGTTATTATTGGTGTTTAAAGACACTATTTTAGGTTTAGTCGCCAGTATTCAGTTAGCCACCAATAACATGGTAAACCGCGGCGACTGGATTGAAATGCCCAAGTACGGCGCTGATGGCGCAGTGACTGAAGTGGCACTCACTACGGTTAAAGTGCAGAACTGGGACAATACCATTACCACCATTCCCACTTATGCGCTGATTTCTGACTCCTTTAAAAACTGGCGCGGTATGCAACAATCCGGCGGCCGCCGTATTAAAAGAGCTATCAAAATTGATATCCACAGCATAGGTTTTCTGGACGAGCAGGAAATACAGCAACTATTGCAGCAACAAGTATTGCAGCCGTTTTTTGCGACACAACAGGCGAAGGACTTGTTACAGCAACCTCACCTGACCAACCTGAAACTGTTTCGTCATTACACCCAATGGCTGTTAGAACAAAACCCAAACATCAATCAGGATATGACCCTGATGGTGCGTCAGCTGGAATCTAACGAAGTAGGTTTACCTCTGGAAGTGTATTGCTTTAGCTCAGATAAAGTCTGGGGTAACTATGAGCAAATTCAGGCCGAAATTTTCGAAACCTTATTTGCGACTTTACCACTTTTTACCTTGAGTACTTTCCAGCGAATAGGTGGCAGACAGCAGGAACTTTAACTTTTTCTGGCGCTAATCATCAGATTACGGGGCGTCAGTTGATAGTCGCAGAACTGTTTAACCTGCACCTGATAGCCTTGTTGTTGTAAAAACAAAGCCCTGTCCAGCACCAGCCACTGCTCCAGTAAAGGCCGGAATAAGGATCGTACCAGCTGCATTTTTTGCACTAATAAATGCCGCTGTTGCCCGAGTTGCAGATAATGTTCCCAGTGTGTATCAGCCGGAATTTGCCATTGATGCTGCGAAGCCGCCCACTGAGCAAAAGCACTGAACTCGCCACTGAACCAACGTTTAGGCACTGAAGACAAAGGTCGGTAGTGCGTCACCCCTTGCAACGCCTGATACAACTCCTGATAGGCCAGACGCCACATCACTTCTATGTGACGCAAGCGTGTCACCCGCTCTCCAGCTGTGACCTGAGCCTGCACTGCCAGCTTGAGCTCATCCCGACTCAGTTGACCCAACGTACTTTGCTGCGCTTGCGTCGATAACGCCTGATACTGCTCTGCGCCTATTAAATGATAACAACAAGGCACTATGTCTAGTTGCTTTGTGCCTGACTGGCTTGCCAGTTGTAATAAGCGGATATGTAAATCTCCACAGGCGTGCAAAGCCACAACCTGTTGCTCTGTGTTGAGATGCTTTGAAGTGCCTTCAGCTAACACATCTGCCTGAATAAAGTTCTGTGACAGTTTTAGTTTTTCCGCCTGCTGTTGGCCCTCAATACAAAGCGCTTCTTGCCATTCCAGGCTGGTTACCTCTCGCTGCTGGCTAAAACAGAGCCAGCGTCCTAAATGACCTTTGCCGGCACACCATTCCAGCACAGGTAAATCGCCCTTTTGCATCTCTGTGGCGAATGCCTGAATTTGTTCCAGTTTACGGCCTTTAATATCGCGGCTAAACCAGAATGGCAGTTCGGTTTGAGTTGGTTTTTTACTGCCGGGTGTTGCAAGGTCAAAAGGACTGAACTGATTTAGCTCAGGAAAGAACTCAGAAAAATAGCTGCGGCGATACACTTCATCCTGATCCAGTCGTGTTATTTCGGCAGGAGTGAGCAGCTGTAAACGTTGACCTAATGGAGTATCAGCCCAGGGCAAAGCAAGTAAATGGAAAGGGCTGAAGCGCCAGAACTGCTGATACTGAGTTAATAACAAATCCAACTGTAAAAACTGTTCGGACAAAAGCTGAGGCATAAGCGGATAAAACATCTGTGATCATAAAAAGTCTAGCTACTATACCACCGCAGGCTACAAAAGCGGCTTCAGCTTTGTCTTAGAATTTTGTTCAGTATGACCAGACTTCAACTGGCATCAGTGCTAAAAATAATGCACACTCAATCACATAAATGATGACCGGACTAAGAGACATTCAGGTGACAGAACTCAAGCGCATTATGCATGTGGAAGATGACCCGTCCATTCAGGCCGTAGCTAAAGTGGCATTAGAAGTGGTGGGTGGTTTTACCGTCGAAACCTGTAGTGGTGGTGAAGAGGCATTAAAAGCCTTTCATACTTTTCAGCCTCAGCTGATTTTACTGGATGTGATGATGCCGGGTATGGATGGCCCCAGTACCTTGAGAAAAATGCAGGCTGATTTTGACTTAAGTCAGATCCCTGTGGTTTTTATGACGGCCAAAGTACAAGCCAATGAAATTGAATCCTACAAAGATTTAGGTGCCGCCGATGTGGTCGTGAAACCTTTTGATCCTATGACCTTATCTGATCAAATTCGCGAAATCTGGCAAAAACTTCAATAACTAAAAATGGGGTCAGATCACATTGTTAACAGTTAACAATGTGATCTGACCCCATTTTCTTTATTTATCCGGATCCTGCCGCTTCTGTTCAACTTGTTCAAATAACTTTTGTAAGTCCTGTTCGTACTGCTGCATATCTTTACCTTGCCCCAGATAAAAAGGCAGAGGCAATAAACGTGAGTCG
>JAHIWM010000203.1 GCA_018815765.1 Gammaproteobacteria bacterium
CCAGCCACGAGCCACTAAACCTTGTTTTGCGTCGGCCGGGCTTGATGAGTTTTTGATTAAATCAATAATTTCATCAATGTTGGCAAGAGCGATAGCCAAGCCTTCTAAGATATGAGCGCGGTCACGGGCTTTACGTAAATCGTATACGGTTCTGCGTGTTACCACTTCGCGGCGGTGCAACACAAAACATTGCAGCATGTGCTTTAAGCCCATCAACTTCGGCTGCCCCTGATCCAGGGCAACCATGTTGATACCAAACACAGTTTGCATCTGAGTCTGCGTATACAAGTGGTTGATTAAAACGTCTGACGATTCGCCACGTTTCACTTCAATGACAATACGCATACCGTCTTTATCAGACTCGTCGCGTAATGCTGAAATGCCTTCGATGCGTTTTTCTTTGACTAGCTCGGCGATTTTTTCAATCAGACGGGCTTTGTTGACCTGATAAGGAATTTCATCGACAACAATAGTCTCACGACCTGTTTTTTCGTCGGTTTCGATATGAGTTCTGGCGCGGATATAGACCTTGCCACGACCGGTACGGTAGGCTTCTTCAATGCCACGACGGCCATTGATAATAGCGGCTGTCGGGAAATCTGGTCCTGGCATCAGTTCCATCAATTCAGGAATGCTGATATCCGGATTGGCAATTAATGCCAGACAGGCATCAATCACTTCATTTAAATTGTGTGGCGGAATATTGGTCGCCATACCCACTGCAATACCTGACGAACCGTTGACCAGCAGGTTAGGAATTTTGGTAGGCAATACAGCCGGGATCATTTCAGTGCCATCGTAGTTAGGTACGAAGTCGACTGTCTCTTTATCCAAATCGGCTAATAATTCGCCTGCGATACGCGACATACGCACTTCGGTATAACGCATCGCTGCTGCAGAGTCACCGTCCACGGAACCGAAGTTACCCTGACCGTCAACCAGCATATAACGTAAGGAGAAAGGCTGAGCCATACGAACTATAGTGTCGTATACAGCGCTGTCACCGTGTGGATGGTATTTACCTATGACGTCACCGACGACACGGGCAGATTTTTTGTAGGCTTTATTCCAGTCGTTGCCTAACTCTTTCATCGCAAACAAAACGCGACGGTGAACTGGCTTTAAACCGTCCCTTACGTCCGGTAAGGCACGCCCCACAATAACGCTCATTGCATAATCGAGATAAGAATTCTTTAATTCTTCTTCGATATTAATGGGAACAATTTCTTTGGCCAAATTTGTCATAAAAAGCTTTTTTCCCTTAAATCAACAAGATACCCGCGTTTTTTACTGTAATGGGTCGCGGGACAAAGGCGGATTCTACCACAGAAAAAATACCTTGCCAGTTCTGTTGTGCTTTGTACAGATGTGTCTGGTGATTGCTCAAACAGATCAAGGCTTTATAATGGGCAAAATTTTAAATGGATACGCTTATGACCCCCTCTTCCAATGTTGATCCGGCCGAAATTGCCAAGTTTAATGAAATCGCGTCCCGCTGGTGGGATCCGTCCGGTGAATTTAAGCCGTTACACCAACTGAATCCTTGCCGTCTGGCTTTTATCAGTGATCAGGTGCAAGGCTTATTCGGCAAAAAAACTGTAGACGTTGGCTGTGGTGGTGGCATTTTGGCTGAAGCTATGGCAAAAGCCGGGGCTGAAGTCACAGGCATTGATATGGCTGACGAAGCTTTAACAGTGGCAAAATTACATGCGCTGGAGTCTGCGGTAACAGTTCAGTATCAACAAAGCACTGCGGAAGACTTTGCTGCTGCCAATCAAGGCGCCTTTGATTTGGTGACGTGCATGGAGATGCTGGAACATGTACCTGAACCTGCGTCTGTGGTCCAGGCTTGTGCGGATTTAGCTAAACCCGGCGCCACCCTGGTGTTTTCTACGTTGAACAAAACCTGGAAAGCTTATCTGATGGCAATTGTCGGTGCTGAACAGGTACTCAAGCTGGTCCCTAAAGGTACTCATGAGTTTGAGAAGTTTATCCGCCCTTCTGATCTGATGCGTTTTATTGATGATGCGGGTTTACAGGTGGTGGATGCCACTGGTCTGCACTACAACCCTATTAATCAATCCTTCCGTACTGGCCCTGGGCTGGATGTAAATTATTTTGTGGTAGCGAAAAAGCCGGTATGACCCAACAGCTCATTCAACTAAAAAAACCAGCCGCCATTTTATTTGATTTGGATGGCACCCTGGTCGACACCGCACAGGATTTAGGCGCTGCACTGAATTTTGTATTACGACAGCATGGCAAAACAGAAAAAAGCTACGAAGAATACCGCCCTATGGCATCACATGGTGCCAAAGGTCTACTGCAACTTGGTTTTGGTGAAGCGATAAAAGACATTGATTTTGGTAAGTCTCGTCAGAGTTTGCTCGATTATTACCACGAGCACAGCGGTGTGCACAGTTGTTTGTTTCCAGGCGCTGAAGAGTTATTTGCAGCGCTTGAGGCACGCAACATCCCTTGGGCTATAGTGACCAATAAACCTTACAAGCTTGCCGCCAAAGTACAACGTCAGTTACCAGCTTTACTTAAAAGCCGTTTGTTACTAGGCGGCGACAGCCTGGCGCAGCGCAAACCTGATCCAACTCCGTTATGGATGACTGCTCACTATATGCATGTACCTGCAAACTCCTGCTGGTATATAGGTGATGCGGAACGTGATATAGAAGCAGGTCGTCGCGCTGGTATGCAGACTGTGATGTGCGATTTTGGTTATGTAGGGCCAGATGATAAAACTGAACTCTGGGGAGCAAATTTGCACATTTCCCACTTCACAGACCTGATCCAACACCTCGACTGAGTTCAGTTTTTTCATATTTTTGGTTAATTAAAAATCACCTCTTTGCAGGTGATTTTGCTAATGACTTAAAATTTAGCCGAACAGACAAAATAGATTTTTTACTGAAAAACTATTGCTTCCCTGCAGAGGTTTTTAAAAGCCTATTTCGCACGTTAGCGGACACTAACTTGCTGCTTTTTTCGCCCGTTGGCAGGGGTTGCAATTGATATTGATCCACTCTATCTTGTGATCCGTTCTCCTTTCACCCCTAGATGTTGTGTCGCTCAGTTGAGTTTGACCTAATGAAGCCAAAAGCGGGTGAATTCGCTGCGCAGAAGAAATTCTGTGCACACAATAATAACAATTGAGATGGAATTTTCGGCGGAAAAATATGACTCAAACATTATACGTAACCAAAAGAGATGGTCAGCGCGAACCATTAGACTTAGACAAGATCCACCGTGTGATAGATTGGGCAGCTGAGAGGTTACAAAACGTATCAGTGTCTCAGGTTGAGTTACGTTCTCACATTCAGTTTTACGACGGTATCAAGACCGCCGATATCCACGAAACCATCATCAAAGCCGCTGCCGATTTAATCTCAAAAGAGACACCGGATTATCAATATATGGCCGCCCGTCTGGCCGTATTCCATTTGCGTAAAAAAGCCTATGGCCAGTTCGAGCCACCAAAACTGTATGACCATGTAGTCAAAATGGTGGAAGAAAAGCGTTATGACGCTCATATTCTGGCGGACTACAGTAAAGAAGAATTAGAGCAATTGGATAGTTTCATCGTCCACGGTCGCGATTTAGATTTCAGCTACGCTGCGGTCAAACAGCTCGAAGGCAAATACCTGGTACAAAACCGGGTGACAGGCCAGATTTACGAAAGCGCCCAATTCCTTTATATGCTGGTTGCGGCTTGTTTGTTTGCTAATTATCCAAAAGATACCCGTTTAAGTTACGTGCGCCGTTTCTATGACGCAGTGTCTATGTTTAAGATTTCATTACCTACACCTATTATGTCTGGTGTACGTACCCCAACCCGTCAGTTCAGCTCTTGTGTGTTGATTGAATGTGGTGACAGCTTAGATTCCATCAACGCTACCAGCAGCGCTATCGTGAAGTACGTCAGTCAGCGTGCTGGTATTGGTATCAACGCGGGTCGTATTCGTGCCTTAGGCAGCCCAATCCGCAACGGTGAAGCCTTCCATACGGGTTGTATCCCATTCTACAAACATTTCCAGACCGCAGTGAAAAGCTGCTCTCAGGGTGGTGTTCGTGGTGGTGCAGCCACACTGTTTTACCCTTTGTGGCATTTGGAAGTGGAATCTTTGTTGGTTCTGAAAAACAACAGAGGCGTGGAAGAAAACCGCGTACGTCACTTAGATTATGGTGTGCAGTTTAACCGCCTGATGTACACACGGCTGATTAAAGATGAAATGATCACCCTGTTCAGTCCCTCTGACGTGCCGGGTTTGTATGATGCATTTTTTGAAGATCAGGAAAAGTTTGAAGAGCTGTATGTTAAATACGAAGCTGATGCGTCTATCCGTAAAAAACGCATTAAAGCTGTTGAGCTTTTCACCTTATTTATGCAGGAACGTGCCAGCACAGGCCGTATCTATTTACAGAACGTCGATCACTGCAATACGCACAGTCCATTTAATCCAAAGTTTGCAGCTGTGCGTCAGAGTAACCTGTGTTTAGAAATTGCTTTGCCAACTAAGCCACTGAATGACATTAACGATCCAAATGGTGAAATTGCCCTTTGTACTTTGTCTGCCTTTAACTTAGGCGCTATCGAACATTTAGATGAGCTGGAAGAATTAGCTGAGCTGGCCGTGCGTGCTTTAGATAGTTTACTGGATTATCAGGACTACCCTATCCTTGCAGCTTACCACGCCAGCATGAACCGTCGTACTTTAGGTATAGGTGTGATTAATTATGCGTATTATCTGGCGAAAAATGGCGTCAAGTACTCTGATGGTTCAGCCAATGGCTTAACACACCGTACTTTTGAAGCTATTCAGTATTACCTGATGAAAGCTTCAAACAAACTGGCTCAGGAATTTGGCCCTTGCCCTAAATTTAACGAAACGACCTATTCAGAAGGCATTATGCCTATTGATACCTATAAAAAGGATCTGGATAAAGTCTGTGCTGAACCACTGCATTACGACTGGGATCAGCTGCGTAAAGATGTGGTACAGCACGGTTTACGAAACTCGACCTTATCTGCCCTGATGCCATCTGAAACTTCTTCGCAAATTTCAAATGCGACCAATGGTATTGAACCACCTCGTGGTCATATCAGTATAAAGGCAAGTAAAGACGGTATTTTGAAACAGGTTGTGCCTGAGTATGAACGCCTGAAAAACCAATATGAGTTGTTATGGGATATGCCAAACAACGACGGTTATATCAGTCTGGTGGCTATTATGCAGAAGTTTGTTGACCAAACCATTTCTGCCAATACCAACTACGATCCAGGCAAGTTCGAAGGTGGCAAAGTACCGATGAAGATCTTGTTAAAAGATTTACTGACGGCTTATAAGCTGGGTGTCAAAACCATGTACTACCACAACACCCGCGATGGAGCTTCCGACATACAGGAAGACATCAAAGCGACGCCGGAAGACGATGGTTGTGCCGGTGGCGCCTGTAAAATTTAAGTCTGGGGCTGCATTGCAGCCCTCTTTTTGTATGCATAACTAATAATAATCTGGATATTGCTGATGAGTTACACCACCTTTAGCCGTACGAACAATGATCAAATGAAAGAGCCAATGTTTTTTGGCAATCCGGTGAACGTGTCCCGTTATGATCAACAGAAATACGGCATTTTTGAAAAACTGATCGAAAAGCAACTAAGCTTTTTCTGGCGTCCTGAAGAAGTGGATGTCAGTAAAGATCGCATCGACTTTCAACAGTTACCAGAACATGAAAAACATATATTTCTCAGCAATTTAAAATACCAGACTCTGTTGGACTCAGTACAAGGCCGTTCACCGAACGTTGCTTTGTTGCCTATAGTGTCCTTGCCTGAACTGGAAACCTGGATTGAAACCTGGGCCTTCAGTGAGACTATTCACAGCCGCAGTTACACCCATATAGTGCGTAATATCACAAACGAGCCACACAAGGTCTTTGACGATATTTTACTGAATGAACGTATTGTAGAGCGCGCTGACGATGTTACCCGTTATTACGATGATTTAATCACTTCTGTTAGCCTGTATCACTTGTGTGGTGTAGGGACTCATGAAATCAACGGCAAGACCCATACCATCAGCATGCATGATCTGAAGCGTAAGCTGTATATCTGCATTTTGTCAGTCAACGTGCTGGAAGCTATTCGTTTTTATGTCAGCTTCGCCTGTAGTTTTGCTTTTGCCGAACGTGAACTGATGGAAGGTAATGCAAAAATCATCAAGCTGATTGCCCGTGATGAAGCACTGCATTTAACTGGTACTCAGCATATGCTGAATATTATGGCCGCTGGTGAAGACGACCCGGAAATGGCCATTATCGCCAAAGAATGCGAAGACGAAGCCTATGCAATCTTCCGTAAAGCTGCTGAGCAGGAAAAAGACTGGGCTGAGTTCTTGTTTAAAGATGGTTCTATGATTGGCTTAAATAAAGATATTTTATGCCAGTACGTTGAGTACATCACCAATAACAGAATGCAGGCAGTAGGCTTAAAGCCAATTTTTGGCACCACACAGAACCCTATTCCATGGATCAATGCCTGGCTGGTGTCTGATAATGTGCAGGTGGCTCCGCAGGAGTCAGAAATCAGCTCCTATTTAGTAGGTCAAATCGACAACGAAATGGATGGCGCTGATTTCGGCGATTTTGATCTCTGATCTGCGATCACTGACATGGTTAAAGTAGTGGTGAAAGATGTGCTCAGTCTGGAGTTTGGGGCTGAGCAACGCACCCTGCTTGATGCTCTGGAAGCTCAAAAACAGCAAGTGAACTATCAATGTCGGGAAGGTTATTGTGGTGCTTGTCGTTGTAAATTACTGTCAGGTTCGGTTAGTTACATCAACGAGCCTTTGGCTTTTGTCCGCAAAGGTGAAATTTTGCCTTGCTGCAGTATTCCCATCACAGATATAGAAATAGAATTGCCCTGAGTATCAGAAGATACATCAGGGCAATTTTGTTTCTGGAAGCTTAATTCAGAATTAAGACTTCTTGATACCTTCCACGCTCAGATCCAGTTGCACAGTGGCAGAGGCTGGGCCAAGGATGTTTTTAATAGCGAAATCTTCTAAGTTGATGCTGGTTGTGCCAGCAAAACCTGCACGGTAACCACCCCATGGATCAGAACCTTCACCCAGCTTGGTTGCTTTGATGACGATTTCTTTAGTGACGCCATTTAACGTGAAGTTACCTACTACATCAAAATCAGCACCTGCTTTTGGTACTATCTTTGTGCTGACAAAAGTTGCTTTGCTGTTTTTGTCTACGTTCAGGAAATCAGGGCTGCGTAAGTGCTTGTCGCGTTCAGCATGGTTAGAGTCAACACTTTTGGTATCGATTTCTAACTGGATTTTAGAGTCCGCTAACTTGGCAGCATCATAGCTGAAGTTACCTTTAAAGGTATTAAAACGGCCGTATAACCAGCTGTAGCCTAAGTGGCTGATTTTAAATTGAACAAAAGCGTGAGCGCCTTGAGTATCAATTTCGTACTCAGCAGCTTGTAAAGCTGGTGCTGCCAACATAGACGCCATCAAGCTGGCTAACAATAATTTCTTCATTCCAATCTCCTTTAAAAATTAAGGTTTAAGCATTCGTTTTAACGTATCGTCTTTATCAAAAAAATGGTGTTTAAGAGCGGCTACCGCGTGTAATGCTGCTAAAGCAATCAGGCCATAAGCGGCAAATTTATGTACCAAACCGGCTTTATCTGCCTGTTCAGCAAATAACTCACCTGCAGATGGCAAATCAAACAAGCCAAACACCTCTATCGGTCGGCCATCCGCAGTAGAAATTAAATAACCGCTGCAGATAATCAAAAATATAAGTCCATACAATGTCAGATGGGTAAAATGACTGGCACGTTGTACAGCTTTACTGTGACTCGCCAAAGGCGTGGCAGTTCCATTTAAAACACGCCAAAGCACTCTGTAGCCCATCATCAGTAGTAACAAGACCCCTACGCTTTTATGCCAAAAAGGTGCTGTTTTATACCAGGTACTGTAGTAGCTTAAATCCACCATCCAAAAGCCTGATGCAAAAAGCCCTATGACCATCACAGCCACCAGCCAATGCAACGCTATGCTGGTCCAGCTATACCCTTTGTTTTCTGTTGCCATAATTCACCCTCTTAATAGAAACAGCTTATCTTTCCAGAAGATGGTTTAAAATAACAAAAATAAGCACATTTTGTTCTATTAAATAGAAATATAATCTGTTTAGTTCTGGATTTCAGACATAAAAAAAGAGCCATCAAGGCTCTTTTTAACTATAGCAGAGATCAGAATTCCACTTTTCCGTCATGGATATGCTGCTCGCCCCGCGCTTTGGCCAGAGCTATTTGCTTCTGACGCTCTGCAAAAGAAGCTTTTTGCTCTTCGGTAATTTTGTCGTGGCAATGAGGACAACTTAAACCCTGCACATAAAGTGGTGATTTCATCTCATCCTGCGACAGCGGCATACGACAAGCGTAGCATTGATCGTAACTGCCTTGTTCCAGACCATGTTTGACTGCAACACGTTGATCAAACACAAAACATTCACCCTGCCACAAGCTTTCTGGCTCTGGTACTTCTTCCAGGTATTTCAGAATACCGCCATCGAGGTGATACACCTCTTCAAAGCCTTGCCCTTTTAAGAAGGCTGTAGACTTTTCACAGCGAATTCCGCCGGTACAAAACATGGCTACTTTCTTGTGCTTGGTCTTATCCAGGTTCTGCTCAGCCCACTCTGGGAACTCACGGAAGCTGGTGGTATTTGGATTGACAGCGTTTTTAAAAGTGCCAATAGCCACCTCATAGTCGTTGCGGGTGTCGATGACTATGGTGTCAGGGTCTGAAATCAGCTGATTCCAAGCTTCGCCTTTGACATATGTACCCACTATATGAGCCGGATTGATACCGTCCACGCCCATAGTGACAATCTCTTTTTTCAGCTTCACCTTAGTGCGGTAAAAGGCCTGTTCATCAGCAAAGGATTCTTTATACGACATGCCATCAAAACGGCTATCCGCAGCAAACCACTGTAGCATGGCGTCTATGCCTTCACGCGGGCCACATATAGTGCCGTTGATACCTTCTTCGGCCAGTAACAACGTGCCTTTGACTTTATTCAGTACCAGGTGTTGGTAGAGATTATCGCGCAAGGCGACATAATCAGGTAAAGCGACGAATTTATATAAAGCAGCAACAACATACATCTTTGGATTCACCTTCTGCAAAGCCGGACCGTAAATCCGGGGCAAAAATACGGGCCGTCATTATAACTACGGAAAAAGAAATGACAAGTTGCAGCAAGCTTAATGCCTGAACTCTAGCTCTGATGGCACAGCGAGCGCCAGCTCAAAGGTTTGTTCGCCATCAGTGATCAATAACTTGTCATCTTCGCGCCATAGATCCAACTGCATATGACCTTTAAGCATGCTGCAAAAGTTCAGTAACTGTTGATGGGACAAGGTATGAAACTGCACATTTCTGAAATGTTGTTTGTATTGGCTTTTTACTTTTTTCTGTTCAGTTTCATCCAGAAACAACACCACCTGATCGGCCTGGTGACTGGCGCGTTGCATATGTTTTTCGCTGAGCAAATCGACATTACACCAAAGTTTAATATGATCAGCCGCATCACTGACATACAGGTCAGGAGTTTTGCCTGCGCCTTCTGTTTTAGCCAATTGAGGTGAAGATTCGAAAAATGACAGGTAAGCCAGCAAACGGCGGGCAAAATGCTCAGCCAGCTCTGTTTTATAAGGGGCTATATAACAGGTACGTTTTTGGTATACATGGCTGACCTCTGATGCGTAATTCAGATCCAGTCTTATCACTTTGCTGACAACTTGCATACAGACACCTCATTGGTATCGGCAACAACCTCTGTTTAGTGTAGCTGAGATTGAATTGCACCGTAAATCAGATGCATAGCCAGTGCCAGTAGTACAGCGCCCATTAGGCGATCAAACCAATACCCTTTGCGCAATAAAAAAGCTCTTACTTTTTCACGGGTTAGGATCACAGATAAAAAAGCAAACCAGGCGGCTGTAGCGCAAGCCATATAAACGCCGTAGATCACTTTGTACGAAAGTGGTGTAACAGGCGAAATAATGACGGCAAACAGAGATAAGAAAAACAAGGTCGCTTTGGGGTTTAAACCATTAGTGACAAAACCTGAGGTAAAGGCTTTGAGCAATGAAGGAGTCTCAGTCACTGGCTCTGTGACTACTTCTGCTGTGGTGTTTGTTGGCGCACCGCTTCGAATAGCCTGCCAGCCTATATGCGCCAAATAAGCTGCTGCCAGCACGCTAAACAAAGTAAATAACCAGGGCGTGGTTTTTATCAGTAGCCCTAATCCAAGCAGCGAATAACAGACATGAAGAAAAATCGCCATACCAATGCCAATACTGGCTGCAAGCGCCACATTACGGCCGTAACGCACCGCATAACGTAGAACTATGGCGAAATCCGGGCCTGGGCTTGCGACAGCGACTAAATGAACGGAAGCGATTAAGATAAATTCAGGCCAAAACTCCATGCCTTATCCTTTTGATTCTTCGTAGATTATTGAGTTGATATTAAAACATGAGGCCGCAGTGTTTCGAAGTGAAATCTCAAAAAAATGTTACTTCATCACAAAAGTACTTGCGTCCAGATCGTTAATCCGCAAAAATGTTATAACATCACACTAGCTAACTAACAGTAAAAAGGTTTTCCGATGCGCCCTTCTCTTTTTCAACTTTCTCCGCTGGCTGTGCTGGTCGCTTCAGTATTTTCAGCGCAAGTGCAAGCCCAAAGTACCACTATCAACGGTCTTGTTTTGGACACCAATGGACAAGCCATTGAACAAGCCCGGGTGCATGTGCATGGCCGTCAGCAGTATGTCTATGCCGATAAAAATGGACGTTTTACTATTCAGGCTCCAGCGGATGCAGAGTTGCACATCTCCGCTAAAGGCTATGGCGATCAATTTGTGAAGGTAGCCGATGCCCAAAACAACGAGCTTAAAATACAACTGCAAGCCGGTGGTCTGGAACGTATTGTGGTTGCAGCTTCTGGTTTGCATCATTACGATTTAGAAATGGCCAACCCTGTTTCTGTGTTATCCGGTGAAGAGCTTAGCCGCAAAACTGAACCTACTATAGGCGAAACCTTAAAATCCATGCCTGGCGTACACAGCAACTATTATGGTCCAGTTGCTGCCAGCCCTATTCTGCGTGGCTTAGACGGCCCAAGAGTTCGCATCTTAAGTAATGGTCTGGATTCTGCCGACGTATCACGTATTGGACCTGACCATGCCATCAGTGCTGATGCTATTACCACTGAGCAAATTGAAGTCTTACGTGGTCCTTCTACCTTGTTATACGGCAGTGGCGCCGTGGGTGGTGTGGTGAATGTGGTAGATAACAGATTACCGCGTCAGTTGCGCCCTGCCAGCACTCAAATTGAAACCCGTTATAGCTCTGGCTCGGATGAAAAAACCGCTGCTTTGGCTCATGACGGTGGGCAGGAACAAATTGCATGGCATTTTGACGGTTTTAAACGCAAAACAAATAATTACGATGTGCCTGATTTTACCAATGACGAAGGTGAAAGCTCAGATCAACTGGCAAACTCCTGGCTGGATAACTCGGCCGTAAACGGCGGATTAAGTTGGATCAGTGACAAAGGTTTGTTAGGTTTCTCCGTAGGTCATATTGACAGTGAATATGGCATTCCTGGTCATCACCACCATCATGAGGAGCACGAGGAAGAACATGAAGGTGAGGAGCATGAAGAGGAAGAAGGCCATGATGAAGCTGGTGTATTTGCCCGGGTAAAACAAGACAGATACGGTTTAGCAGGTGAGCTGTATAAGCCATTCGCTGGCATTGAAACTTTGTCTTTTAGCAGCGCCCTGACCCGCTACCAACATCATGAAATCGAAGGTGGTGCTATTGGTACTACCTTCAAAAATGACAGCTTTGAAAGTCGCTTTACCGCTGAGCATGAAACCTTCGCTGGTTGGCATGGTGTTGTAGGTTACCATCTGCAAAACAGTGATTACAAAGCCATAGGTGAAGAAGCTTTTACCCCTGATACTAAAACAGACTCCCACGCTTTATTTGTGCTGGAAGAACGCAGTTTTGGTGACTTCACTGCCCAGTTAGGTGCCCGTATTGAACAGGTCGACTACAAAGCCTCTGGCATTGAATTTGAGCATCACCATGAGGAAGCGGAAGAACATCAAGCCGAAAACGTCAAAAATGACTTCACCGCTGCCAGTGTCTCCGCAGGTTTAGTCTGGAATTTCCAACCAGGTTACAATTGGGCGCTGTCGGTGAGCCGCTCTGAACGTGCGCCAAGTGCTGCTGAGCTTTATTCCAACGGCGCTCATATTGCGACTCAGACCTATGAGCTGGGTCTGGCTTACACCCTGGATGCAGACGGAGAAATCACTCAAGCCGATACAGACTTCAAAAAGGAAGTTGCGAATAACATTGACCTGACTTTCCGTAAGTTTGAAGGTGATTTCACCTTCACCTACAACTTGTTCTACAACAAAGTGCATAACTATTTGTATATGAAGGATTCTGGTTTAACCATGGCCGATCTGGAAGCTCATGAGGAAGAAGGTCATGAAGAAGACCATGATCACGAGCACGAAGGCGAAGAATTCTCCATTTTCCATTACCAGCAGCAAGATGCCACTTTATATGGCGCCGAATTCGCCATGGCCTATCAGCTGACTCCAGAGCAGGAGCTGGAGTTTTTTATCGACTCAGTACGGGCTAAACTGGATAACGGTGGTGATTTACCTCGTATTCCTCCTGTTAAAGTAGGAACTGGTTATAGCTATTCAGCACAAGATTGGTCAGCAAATATAGATTGGACTCACTATATGAAGCAAAACCGTGTTGCAACTGGTGAAAGCGCTACAGGCTCCTATCAGATCCTTGATTTAGGTTTTAGCTACTACTTCAATCTCAATGATCTCGACCTGACTGCTTTTGCTAAAGCCAATAACCTGACGGACGAATTGGGTTTTGTCCACAGCTCTTTTATCAAAGAAGATGCGCCTCTGCCAGGCCGTTCTTTCACGTTAGGTATCAAAGCCCGTTTTTGATCAGTGACAGTTAAAGGTTAGAAACGCACAAGGCCCCGGTTATCGGGGCCTTGTTATCTGAATTCGTGAATTACTGACCTCGGGCGAACAGGCCAATCCCTTTGTCTTCCATCGCTTCCCGGTACCCTCCGAGCCATTGCGATCTGGTGTCTAAATTCTGATAAGGACAAATCTCTTTTGAGCGACCTGTGACAGCGGCGCGATAACCTTGAGCGTGGGCACGTTCTAAACGATCTCTTTTCTGTCTTTTCATAAGGCAATCTTCCTCGATCTGATAAATAACAAGCAACTTGCGTTGCACTTTAATAGATAGTTGAGTTGCCCAAAAGGTTCCACTAATAAACTTGCCCTACCCCTATTGACATTAAGTAAGAGCCTGAACTTATTTAAGATTTGATGACAAAATAATTTAATTTTTTTTAATTATCGACAGAAATAATGGTTAATTTTAAGACATAAAAAAACCTGCTGGCAGCAGGTTCTTTTAACTGTTGAACAAAAAATCAGTTTTTGCGTCTTCTCAACAACATCAGAGGGATAAGCAACAAGCTGAATAAACCTGATGAGCCGCCTTTTCTTTCGTAAGTTTGATCTTCTGCGACATTACAAGTATCAATAGTTCCATTTGCTATAGGCAGTAACTTCACAGGTCTTGTGACGTTTTCCATCAACGGATTTCCGGCACTATCTTTAACTACTTCACCTTTCGCATCCCGTTGTTCAACAGAAATCACGGCATTAGCAATAATTTCATTGTCATTGTTGATGTCTCTCGCTTCAACCAGATTAAAGTTCGAGTTACAAGGTAGTAAAGTATTGAGATCAGTGAATGTTGAGTTCTCTATGTCATACAGAAAAGCTACCTGCCGACGCGTTGTACTATCAAGCGGCAAGACTTCAGCTACACCAACGACCATGTTGTTATCATTAATGGCGTAAGGAATAGAATTGGAGCTTTCAAAGAAATCTTTTGGAAAATTGACCGTTTTCGTATTGTAGTCAAAAACAAACAACTTATTCCGTTGTGATCCATTAATCACTTTGTTTGCACTACCGACAACCACATTGTTATTGTTTATGTCGTTGGCGGCACTGTAATTCCACTCTAACGGGTCAACAATAGCTGATACTTCTGATTCGGCATATACAGTCGCATGGGTAGAGCCGACATTACGACTTTCATCAGTGTAAGACGAGCTGCCCACTGCAATACCAGCATTATTAACAGAGACCGCACGGCTGACATAGTTAGATGCCGCGGTATCTTCAATAGCCGGACCAAGGAAACCATACTCGACTGGAGCGGAGATCTGGCCGGCTTCGTTCATTTTCCAAACTAAAGCCCGTTCAATATAACTACCACCAACTCCGTAACTGTAATAACAAATAGCAGCTGGCAGTGCTTTCCCGTCACAGGCTTTTTCTACGGCCTCAGAAGTTGCATCAAGCATTGATACACTACCTGATCCGGCAATGTAATTGTTTTCACTTATCTTTTGTGCCACAGCAAAACCACCACCATTCTCCTCGTAAGGGATAGGTAAGGCCGTTACACTATTACCATTAACTACAAAAGATTTAATATGTGCTGGCTCTGGAGTCCACAGATTAACGGTAACAGGAGATGGCGTCGCTTCAGTTGCCTCAGGGGTAAAGCTTTGTTGCGTAAAGGTAGTAGTCGCTACGCCTATCGCATTGCCACTGCTATTAATGTCATAGATATACTCTCTGTTCGTAGGAACTGTTGCCTGTTCACGAATTTTAATTTGAGTACCAGTTGATAAGTTAAACGCCTGAACATCGCTATAACGCTGAAATCTGTAATCTGTAACATTCGAAGCCAAATAATTCAGCAAAACACCTTGTATCTTGCCATTGATGTTACCCAATTTTGCCTGCGAAATTTCTTCAGCAGTCAGCGAAGCCACTATAGATGCATTTTCAAAATCGATTGCACTGATATCTATAGGAAAATCATAAATAAAGCTGGCAGAGCCAACTACATCACCGTTGTCATTAATAGCAGCACCATACTGAGAACGAACAGTGCTGACTTCCGGCAACTCCTGAACCTGATAAACGGCGGCATATGCTGAACTGGCGGCCAGGCCGGGTAATAAGGCTAATACTACGGGCGATAATCTCATTCAGGTCCCCTGTTACTGCTGATTTAATGCTTCTAATTGTTCCCAACGCTCATAGGCGTGCGCGAGCTTCGACTCAGCCTCATGCAATTGGTTCAACGCTTTTTGGGTGTAATCGGCACTTTGCCGGAAAAAATCGGGATCATTCACTTGCTGCTGCAAGGCACTTAATTCTGCATCAAGTGTCTCGATTAAAGCGGGCAATAGTTCCAGTTCTCGTTTCTCTTTGTATGATAACTTCTTACTGCTTGTGGATGAAAGCTCAACAGGCTTTTCTTCGACAGGTTTTACACTTTTTTGCACTGTTTCAACAGCTTTTACATTATTCTGCTGCCGTTTTTGATAAGCCACCACATCTTCGTAGTCACCGGCAATGTCTACTACCTTGCCCTGACCGGCAAAATACAGCGAACTTGTCACTGTATTATTAACAAATTCACGGTCGTGGCTAACCAGCAGCACAGTGCCTTGATACTGCTGCAGAATATCTTCCAGTAACTCTAAGGTTTCTACATCCAGATCGTTGGTCGGTTCGTCGAGGATCAGTAAATTGCTTGGCTTGGCGAATAAACGTGCCAGCAATAAACGGTTTTTCTCACCACCAGATAAAGCCCGAACCGGAGTTCTGGCACGTGCTGGTGCAAATAAGAAGTCCTGCAGGTAACTTAATACAAGACGGGTTTGACCGTTTTGAACAATTTCCTGCTTACCATCAGACACGTTATCCTGCACTGTGGCATTTAAATCCAGCTGAATACGGTGCTGATCAAAATACGCCACTTCAAGGTTGGTGCCACGTTTAATCTCACCGCTGTCGGCCTTGTATTCGCCAAGCAGAGTCTTGATTAAGGTGGATTTACCCACACCGTTTGGTCCCACTAAAGCAATACGATCACCACGCATGACCAGAGCATTAATGTCTTTCAGGACGGTTTCGCCTTTAAAGCTGACATTGACATCTTTGGTTTCAAACACCAGCTTGCCGGACTTTTGCGATTGCTCAATAGCAAATTCAACTTTGCCCATTTGTTCAACCCGGGCAGCGCGTTCGTTACGCAGCTCTTTTAAGGCGCGAACACGGCCTTCGTTACGGGTACGACGGGCTTTAATACCTTGACGGATCCAGACTTCCTCTTCAGCCAGCTTCTTATCAAACAGCGCATTGTGCTGCTGCTCAACTTCCAGCAGTTTTTGCTTACGCTCCAGATACTCGGCGTAGTTACCAGGATGAGAGGTTAATTCACCACGGTCCAAATCGATAATACGGCTGGCCAAGGCACGGATAAAGGCCCTGTCGTGCGAGATAAAAATGATCGCACCTTTGAAGTTCATAAAGAACTGCTCAAGCCATTGAATAGCTGCCACATCTAAGTGGTTGGTGGGTTCATCCAGCAGTAAAACAGTTGGCTGTGATACCAGAGCCTTTGCCAACGCAGCTTTACGTAACCAACCACCTGATAAGGAAGCCAAAGTAGTATTTGGGTCCATTTCAAACTGTAAACACAGCTCTTCAATACGGCTTTCTAACTGCCAGCCGTGACGGGTATCTAATTCGGCCTGCAAAGTACCAAATTCACGTTGTTCCGCTTCGGTTGCATCGGAGAAATGATCGGCTAAATGATAAAAACGCTGCAGTTTTTCAGCTAAATCACCCGCGCCTTCACGAATAAAATCCGCCACTTTAATATCTACACGAGCCGGTGGGTCTTGCTCTAAGCGGCTGATAATTAAATTATTCTGCCGTACTACTTGACCATCATCCAAATTTTGATGACCGGTCAATATTTTTAAGAAGGATGATTTACCAGCACCGTTGCGACCAACCAAACAGACGCGTTCACCGGCAAATAAACTAAAATCCACTTTATCTAAAATGGGGTGTGTACCAAAAGCAAGGCTGGCTTGCTGAAAACGTAATAATTCCACTCTTTATAATCCTGACGACTGCTGACGCAGCAGTTGTTGTATCTGTTCAAGTTCAAAGGGCCAGAACAGTTCCTGTTCATTCACTTTTAACACCGGGATATGCACACGATAGCGCTCAAAAGCAGCAGGTTCGTCCACTATATCTATAATTTCAACAGCACCTGCGACACCTGCCTGCAGCAGAAGTTGCTCGGCCTGTTCACACAAATGGCAACCCCAGGTGCTGTAAAGCCTAATTTGCATCAAAACTTACTCTTCAAGGCGTTTAAACAGCTCAAAGCAAACGTGAATATTGGGGTTACGTTTAAAGTCTTCCGGCAAACTCTGAGCTGAAATATCCTTGATGATCCAACCCGCTTCTTCCAGTTCTGCTTTATCGATTTTAAAGCGTCTTTTATTGTTGGAGAAAATTACTTTGCCAGTAGGCGCCAGACAACGGCCTACCATAGTCAGCAACTTGACATGATCACGTTGCACATCCCAGGTGTCTTCCATCCGTTTCGAGTTCGAGAAAGTTGGCGGGTCAACAAAGATTAAATCAAACTGGTTTTTACAGCCTTTCAGCCAATCCAGACAGTTATCCTGTACAAACTGATAGGCTTTGCCATCCAGACCATTGATCAGGAAGTTGCGTTTTGCCCAGTCCAGATAGGTATTCGACATATCTACTGTAGTCACAGACAAAGCGCCACCTAAGGCAGCATGTACCGAAGCTGTGCCTGTATAGGCAAATAAATTCAGTACTTTTTTGCCTTTGGCTTGTTGTTGAATCGCCAAACGAGTGACGCGGTGATCTAAAAACAAGCCGGTATCTAAATAATCACGCAGGTTGACTAAAAACTTAGCGCCATACTCTGTGACTTCTTTGTACTGACCTGCTTTGGCCAGTGCCTGATACTGCTCTTTACCTTTTTGTTTCTCACGAACTTTTAATACCAATTTGTCGCTGCTAATACCCAGCACTTTAGGCACCAGGTTCACCACATCAAACAAACGTTTTTGCGCTATTTGTTCATCAACGTTTGAAGGTGCGGCGTATTCATGGATCACTACTTCGCCGTCATACCAGTCGACCGCCACGTTGTATTCCGGAATATCGGCGTCATACATACGGTAGCAACTGATGTTTTCACGTTTCGCCCACTTCTCCAGCTGCTTAACGTTTTTCTTCAGGCGATTGCCAAAAGACTCACTTTCCGCATAAAACAAAGCTGCACTTTGACTGTTGGCATTGACTTGTACTTGCTGTTCAGTCAAATCAAACATGGTAAATTCACAGTCTAAAGGACCGTTAGTGAACTTATAGCTTTTGGCTTTGGATAACTTCAGCGCCCGCAATAAATCCGGGCTTGACGTAATAATGGCTAAACGCCAGCCTTGATAGTGCTTTTTCAGACCTAAAGAGAATTCTGCATACACAGGAATAAGCTGAGGCAAATCCCCTAAACGCTCACCGTATGGCGGGTTGGTGATAATTACGCCTTTACCTTCGCACACCGCTGACTGAATTTGTGTCGCATCCTGGGTGATGAATTCAATAAAATCAGCAACTCCAGCACGCTCTGCGTTCTGACGGGCTTTTTGTAAGGTGCGTTCATCGGTATCGCTACCTACAAAAGTCACGCCTTCAGATATAGCCTGACGTGAGCTTAAAGCTTCAGCACGCAGTTGTTGCCACAATTCTGGTTGGTGATCACCCCATTGTTCAAAAGCAAACTTTTCACGCTTTAAACCTGGCGCTAACTGACGAGCCATCAGCACTGCTTCTATTAATAAAGTACCGCTACCACAAAAGGGGTCATATAAAGGCTGATCAGCCTTCCAGCCAGAGCGTAACAATAACGCCGCAGCTAAATGTTCTTTTAATGGAGCTTCGCCCTGCTCTTTACGATAACCACGCTGATGCAACGACGGGCCGGAGAAATCCTGAAAGAAATGGAAATGCTGACGCTCTAAACGCACCTGAAAACGGACGTCCGGATCCATACGATCGACATTAGGACGCTCGTCGTAACGCTCGCGGAATTGATCCACTATCGCATCTTTTACGCGCATGCCACCAAACTGGGTATTGTCTATAGTCGGGTGTTTGCCGACACACTCAACCGCGAAGCTTTGCTCCATCCGCATTAAGGAAGGCCAGTTAATGCGCATAGCGACCTGATACAGGTCTGAATTGGCATCAATTTCGATGGATTGTTCCAGGCGTAGAATACGGGTCGCTAAACGCGACCATAAGCACAGCTGATATGCATCTTTAAGTTCAGCCTTAAAGCGAACTACGCCCATGCCTAATTTAATGATTTCGCCTTGATAACGACGGATCTCATCCGCCAACAGCTCTTCAACACCTTTGGATGTTAAGGCCCAGAATTCCAACATATGATCTGCCCTGCAATAAAATGGCGCACATTATAACAGAAGCGCTTTCGAAAGCATTGGGATGTTTTTCAGCTCAAAAACAAAGATTTGCGCTGCGGTTATCTGAAAAACACTTGAGATCGTATACGTAAAGACCTATGCGTTTAATAATTGTGCAGTCAGTTCACTTCTTTGGAATTTACTGATATTAAGCCTTGCGCTGCTATGTCAAAAGCACTACTATGCGCCCCGCAAACACGGACGCGGGATGGAGCAGCCTGGTAGCTCGTCGGGCTCATAACCCGAAGGTCGTCGGTTCAAATCCGGCTCCCGCAACCAACTTAAGTAAGCTTAAGTGAAACGTGAAAGCTGTACACTCTTAACACATACTGCTCGGTGTTAAGTTACGGACGCGGGATGGAGCAGCC
>JAHIWM010000204.1 GCA_018815765.1 Gammaproteobacteria bacterium
GTCGTTTGAAGTGCAAAACCTGCAGGAATTAAAGCAGCAGTGGATGCCAGCTATGAAGGTGAAGTTTCCACTGATCCAGCTGCTTGGTGATACAGAAAAGGCCTATTTACCACCTAAAGACAGTTTTTCAGTGCCTTATGATGTGTTTTATCATCAACAAAAAGGCGCTGATTTAAAAGCTATTTATCAGGGCGGCACTGGCTTTTTATCGTCAGCAGCCAAACCGTTGGATTACTCAGCATTACTGACTGAGCAAGGTTTGGGTTTTATGCACAGCTATGCAGCAGGCATAGGACCGTGGCGCAGCAGTATTTATCAGCCACATAGCCTGAACTTAAAAGCTTTTGTCAAAGCTGCCCAGCAGCAAGGCTTAAAAGTCCACCCTTATACCTTCAGAGCTGAAACGCCCTATTTAATGACTAAAGACGCCAAAACCACATTCAGCTTTGATGAAGAAATGCAGGCTTTGTTTAAACAGGGCATAGACGGAGTATTTTCCGATTACCCTGATTTAGCCTTAAAAAGCCGGGCTTTGTTTCAGCAAAGCTGCGGGCTTTAACCATGGTCGTGAGCTAGTTCCCTCTAAACCATGCTGCTTTCTGTCAGAGAGCAGCTTTCCACCACGGCTTAAATGACTGCTCTGTGCTATCAAAATAAATAGGTTGTCCTATAACCGGAGTCCAGAGCTGATAGTCATAGTTTTGGCTGGCCTTTGACAAGCGCTCGAATGGCTCGAACCAGTCATGAGGCGCCAGAGTGAAACGCCCGACATGGGCTGGAGTCATGGCCTGAGTGTCGAGGTCATCGGCCGCCTGGGCAGCTTGTTCCGGAGTCATATGCAAATGGGCCCAGCGCGGATCATACTGACCACTATCCAACGTCACCCAATCAAAGGCGCCATATTTACTGCGGATCTCCGCAAAGTGGGAGCCATAGCCTGAATCGCCGCTAAAAAACAGCCGACGTTGCTGGCTTTCTACGACAAACCCAAGCCATAAAGATTTGTTGCGGGTAAAAGTACGGCCTGAATAATGACGGGCAGGAGTGGCATGTAGTTTCAGGTTTTCACTGATCTGTAGTTCAGCATACCAGTCCAATTCATTGATAATGGCTGGGTCGTAACCCCATAACTCAAAATGCGATCCGACGCCTAAACCTGTAACCACCTGTTTAACCAAGGGTTTTATTGCCAAAATGGTATCGTAGTCCAGATGATCATAATGGTCATGGGTAATGAGTAACAGGTCGAGTGTCGGTATATCTTCAGCGGAATACAAACTGGTGCCGTCAAAAGCTTTAATCATGCCTGGCACTGGTGCTGCATAGTTGCTAAACACTGGGTCAATCAGCATGCGTTTGCCACCCAGTTGCAGATACCAGGACGAGTGACCTAACCAAATAGCCACATCATCCTTCGGATTGAGGGCAAACAGGTCCGTCTTTTCTGTGGGGATCCGATGTTCAGGCCGGGTTATTTTCTTTTCAGCAAACCAGTTTTCAATGCGGATAGATAATTGCGTCGCGCCGTTGGTTAAAAAAGGTGTCTCAGCCTGATTTTTGAACGCGCCTTGCGCATAGTTGGGAGAGGCCTGGATCATCTCCAGCTTTGCACCTTGTGGCAAACTGCCAAATAATGCGTGTTGAAAATAGGCGTAAGTTAAGCCTGCTATCAGGGCGAGTAGGCAGATAATTCCAATAAAAAGTTTTTTTATCATGTAGTCACTCTGGTCGTGTACGGCAGTTCTTTGATCCCTGAACTGACGACCGACTTGTTAAATGGATACTGCAGTGTGATGACCGTAGTGACACTATTGTATCGCCGAACTGGCCCATTGATTAGTGGCAAAAAACTCTATGCAGTCATGAATAAATTTCAATAATCACGAGCTATTAAAGTGCAATAGCCTGTTTATTTTCTCTGTATCTGATGGCATCCACAAAGGCCATAAACGCAGGTGAAGCCTGCCTGCGATTCGGGTAATACAAATGGTAGCCCTGAAAATACGGGCTCCAGTCGGTGAGGATCATTTTTAATCGGCCGTCAGCCAGATAAGGCGCCACTAAAGGTTCAGGTATATAGGCCAGCCCTATGCCATCCAGCGCCGCATTCAGCACATGCATAATGCTGTTAAACACCAGCGGACCTTCAGCTTTGACAGTAAAAGAGCGTTGGTCCTTTTCAAACTCCCACGCATAAATTGACCCGGCCACACGATGGCGAATATTAATGCAGGCATGTTCTGTTAGTTCATCTGGTGTTGCTGGCGCAGGGTTGCGAGCAAAGTAGTCCGGAGAACCCACCACAACCAAGCGCCAGTCTGGCCCAATACGCACGGCAATCATATCTTTACTGATAGATTCTCCAAGCCGGATCCCAGCATCAAAACGCTCTTCAACCAGATTGGTAAAACCGTAATCAACATAAAGCTCCAGTTGGATCTCTGGATAGTCACGTAAAAAGTTAGCCAGCATAGGGCGCAAATGCAGCTGGATTTGATCATCAGTGCAGGTCAGTCGGATCGTGCCTTTGGGTTTATCTCTGAGTTCACTCAAGGCCTCCAGTTCGGCATTGATCTGCTCAAATAAGGGGCTAATAGACTGTGACAACCGCACACCAGCTTCGGTCATCGAGACATTACGTGTTGTTCTGGTCAGCAAACGTACCCCTAAACGCTCTTCCAGACTGCGAATAGTGTGACTCAAGGCTGAAGGCGTAACACGAAGTATGGCTGCGGCTTTGGTAAAGCTTTGCTGCTGCGCCACTACAAGAAAGGCCTGTAAATCGTTCATCTTATTTTGTGCCATTGCTGAATTTTTCTCACAACTACATAAAGATTATGTCTACTAATCAAAATATAAAAGCTCTGTCAAGATAAAGCCATGTTTTTGGTCCTTGAAGATGCGATGAAATGAATAGCCTTACTCATAGTTCCGATGCTTCTGGGACAGCAAATAGCTGGAGCAGCGTATTTGCCATGTCGGTGTGCGCCTTTGCGCTGGTTGCATCCGAGTTTTTGCCTGTGAGTTTGTTAACTCCTTTAGCTGAAGATTTAAGCGTAACTGAAGGAATGGCTGGTCAGGGTATCGCCATCTCCGGCTTTTTTGCTGTGCTGACCAGCCTGTTTATTTCGCCACTTTCCGGCAAACTCAACCGCAAAACTTTGCTGCTGGGTCTGACTGCAGCCATGGGCGTGTCGGGCGCTATTGTTGCCTTTGCGCCTGACTATCGGATCTATATGCTGGGCCGCGCGCTGATTGGCTTTGTTGTCGGCGGCTTTTGGTCTATGTCTGTCGCTACAGCTATTCGATTAGTGCCTTCCCATCAGGTGCCGCGTGCCCTTGCTATCGTTAATGGTGGTAACGCTCTGGCTACAGTAGTAGCTACACCGCTTGGAGCCTGGCTGGGTGCCACACTAGGTTGGCGAACTGCGTTCTTTTGTCTGGTGCCTGTAGCGCTGATGGCGCTTGGCTGGTTATGGCATTCTTTGCCTTCGATGCCTGCAACTGTGCAAAAAAACCAGGCAAGTCAGGTGTTTAAAGTACTTAGTTTACTAAAACGTCCTGCTGTTCTGCCTGGGCTTTGTGCCAGCAGCCTGATGTTTATGGGACAGTTTGCACTCTTCACTTATCTGCGGCCTTTTCTTGAAACTGTGACTGCAGTGCAAGGAACCACCATCTCATTTTATTTGCTGATCACAGGGGCCGCAGGTTTTATCGGCACCTTGTTTGTAGGCCAGATCTTGCAATGGCGTTTTTACCAAACGCTGATTGTTATTCCTCTTGTGATGACACTAACCGCATTGTTGCTGATCCTGCTTGGCGATCGGAGTAACGCAGTTCTGGTTTTGCTTGGGTTATGGGGCCTGACTGCAACTGCAGCACCTGTGGGCTGGTGGGCCTGGATAGCTCAGGTTTTTCCGGATGACGCTGAAGCAGGCGGCGGCCTCTTTGTCGCTATGGTGCAGTTATCTATTGCCCTGGGTTCGACAGTTGGCGGTCTGTTGTTTGATCACAGCGGCTACCAAAGTAGCTTTTTACTCAGCGCTGCCCTGCTGCTGATTTCCGCAGGACTGACCGTTATCGCAGCCAGAACAGCAACCATAACAAAGTCGAAGCCAGGTTCAGATGACTAAAACATCTGATCACTTCTTAAGTGTCTGGGCTTTTGCCGCCCTGCTTACTCTGGTTGCCTGCGTTTTTGCACCAGCCGTTGCCAACACAGATGTCAGGTCGAAGGAGGCCCCAGTGCCCAAGATACAAAAGGTGTACAAGATTCAAATTGAACTGGATGGCGCAGTGATTTCTGCCACTTTGGATGATAACCCTACGGTACGGGATTTTATCGCCCGCCTGCCGCTGACAGTAGAACTTAAAGATTACGCATCGACCGAAAAAGTGGGATTTTTGCCTCACAAACTGAGCACTCAAAACGCCCCACCCGGCAGCACTCCTGTTGTTGGCGATATCAGCTATTACGCGCCTTGGGGCAATCTGGCGATTTACTATCAGGATTTTGCTTATTCCCCGGGGCTTGTAAGGCTTGGGCGCATCAGCAGTGGTATAGAACACCTGAACTTTAGCGGCGAAAAACACGCCACTATCAGCCTTATTCACCCTAATTAAGCCATGAGGATAGAAACCATGAACAACGATCAATCCCAGATGAAACAAGCCGGACAACCGGATACAAATCGGCGCAATTTATTAAAAATGACAGGTGTAGGTATTGCTGCAGCTTGTGTTGCGCCACTTTTTACAACTTCAGCAGCTCCAGTCTCTGCTGCTCAAATAGAACTGAAAATGGGTACAGAGTGGGATAAAACCTTCGCCAAAAGTGACAAAGTGGAGCATAAAAAAGTCAGCTTTAAAAACCGCTATGGCATTAGGTTAGCTGCTGATTTATATCAACCTAAAAACACCGGAGTACTAAACAATAGCGGCAAGCTGGCAGCTATTGTAGTAGGTGGTCCTTTTGGTGCTATTAAAGAGCAATCGTCTGGTTTGTATGCGCAAACCATGGCTGAGCGCGGTTTTATCACCTTAGCCTTTGACCCATCCTTTACCGGCGAAAGTGGCGGCGAACCACGCCATGTAGCCTCACCCGATATTAATACCGAAGACTTTAGTGCAGCAGTGGATTTTATTGGTTTGTTACCCAATGTCGATCGTGATCGTATTGGCATTTTAGGTATTTGTGGTTGGGGTGGCATGGCATTAAATGCAGCAGCAGTCGACAAAAGAGTGAAAGCTGTAGTGGCCAGCACTATGTACGATATGAGCAGAGTGATGTCCAAAGGTTATAACGACAGTGTGACTCTTGAGCAGCGCACAGCCACGCTGGAACAACTGGCGCAGCAACGTTGGATCGACGCGGAAAAAGGTAGTCCTGCTGTCGGGCCTGTCTCGTTGGAGTTAAAAGGTGGTGAACCCCAATTTGTGGTGGACTATGCGGGCTACTACAAATCGAAACAACGCGGCTTTCACCCCAGAGCTATTAACTCTAACGCAGCTTGGACTTTGACGAACGCCTTGTCTTTTATGAATATGCCGCTGCTGTCTTACATTAAAGAAATCTCACCACGCCCAATGTTGTTAGTGCATGGTGAAAAGGCGCATTCACGCTACTTTAGTGAAACCGCCTATGCGGCGGCGGCTGAGCCAAAAGAGCTGATGATTATCAAAGGTGCTAACCATGTCGATCTGTATGATCAGATGGATGTGATCCCTTTTGACAAAATGACCAGTTTTTTCCGCCAACATCTGGTGGCTTGACCCTTGGCTTTAGTGCGTCAGAGTGAGACTGAGTCAGTTTATGTCGCTGAGCTGATTCTTGGCGCACAATTCTCTATGTGGGAGGCTTATCCAATGAGCCGGGTGATCCAGCGAAAACCGACCACACTGCGCATTACTTTTATTGCGCTGTTGTGGCGCAGTTGAAACAGGCAACCGACGCTAAAACTCAGTATCAAGCCTGGTGTAGAGCCTATAAATGCCAGGACACTTTGCGACAATTGCTGTTTTCTGAGCAGCAACTCCTGCTGCTGTAGCTGGCTTTGTGCTGTCAGGACAGCCAGCTTTACTTGCTGCTTTTTAATGAGCTGTTGGATCAGCATTTTTGTCCTCCGGTTTGGCAGCAAAAAACAACAGACGTAATTGCTGCAAGGTATTTGAAAAGCCCACTTGCGACAACACATAACCCAAGCTGCGCCAACACCAAAACAATAAGCCAAACTGTAATAACACTAAAGCCGCAGCAGTAATAAGCACTGAACTGCTTAGCTGAAACAGCAGATAACCCAGCACTAATAAAATACTGCCCCAGAGCAAAATCAAACCCGCACCAAAACAAACCACCAAAGCAGCAGCTATGGTCAGGCTGCGTCCGGTAAGTTGCCATTCTGCTGTCGCTATTTGCTCCGTCAGTTTTAACTGACCGGCATAAGCTTGCTTGACTGAATGACCAAGAGCGGTCAGATGTGCCAGTTGATCCAGGGCCTGCTCTGCGCCTTTACTCAGGGCAGCCGGTGCAGGCTGCCCTGGTTTTTGCGCAGGAGCTTCAGAGCTTTCGCGATGTTGCATAAATCTGCCTTAATCGTAGAGGTTCAGATCCTAATTACGACGCAGTAAAGCAGTCAGCAGTACACCGGCAGCAAAGGCTATACCAGCTGTGGCCAGCGGATTTTGCGCTGCAAACTCACGGGTTTTACTGTAAGACATTTGCAGTTGCTGTTTAATCTCTTCCTGTTTGTGCGTCAGCGTTTCCTGAGAGCTGGCTGCTGTTTTGCGAAGCGTATCTTCTGCTGCAGCAGCTTTTATCGCTACGGCGTCCACTGCATGATGTGCTGCTTCAACAGCTTTTTCCGTCACCGGCGAATTTAACGCGCTGTTGCTTTTCGTCTTTACTTGTTCTGTCGCACTTTGTGAAGTGGCCATAATAAATCTCCTGAGTAACGATTGTGAAATGCAGCAAGAGGCTACACTTTGCATCTTAATTAAAGCACTGGTTGTGCCAAATTGATATAAATCAACAAAAACAGTAGTTTATCGGTTTTTTGTTTTTTACGTGGCAGCTGCTCTACTGTAGAACTTACCCGTTGCTGGTAATTTTTACATGCTTATATGAGAGGCGAAATCAGGCATTTTTTAACGAAATTGGGATCTGATCCGTAGAAAATACTATATGTTAGGGCGCTACGTGTTCAACTTATAGGTCCTGAGAGGTTTAGCCTATGATCTATTTGTATTCGATGACTATTTTTGTTTTGGTTGGTGTAGTTATCGCAAAATTCAAAGTGAAGTGGCCCTGGTTATGGCTGCTGCTGGCACCTGTTATTGGTTGTGCTTTGCTGTTTATTCTCGGGGAATTGAGTTTTCCTCCGACAAAACCAATCACCGAAGCAATCTTCAGCATACTAATGCCACTGTTTTTTATCCCACCTAACTTACTTGCTGTGATTTTGGGGTATCTGGTCGCTGCTGTATTTTTTGATAAATCAGACGAGTAAAACAAAAAAAGCCGGAGCATTTCTGCTCCGGCTTTCGTCACTCTGAATTCACTTAGAAATCCAGTTTTAAAGTCACAGTAGCTGTACGTTCTGCACCTAAGTAGTAAGCGCCTTCCTGGCCGCCTGCTAAGTAATCTTCGTCGTTCAGGTTGTTCAGCACTAACGAAACATCTATGCCTTTAAACATATTCTGCGTCGATAAGTCTTTGCTGTAGCCGACATAAAAATCCATCACTGTTGAAGCTGGGATTTCATCTTTATTGCCACCTAAAGCAGCGCCAAAGTAAGTGTCAGTGCGCTTGGCTGTTAAACCGGCACGGTACGCATCGCCCTGATAACGCAACGACAAACTCAGCATAGTTTCAGGTGAACCTGCTACTTTATTGCCTTCGAAAATAGCAGCTGGGTTCACCAGAGGTTTGCCATCCGGGCCATTCACCACATTGCCATCTTCATCCAGTACTTGCGAGTTGATAGTCTGGCTGTACTCGGCGTTATTGCTGGTAAAGGCACTGTAGATGCTCCATCCCTGCATGAATTCCCAGTTTAAGCTGGCTTCTAAACCGTTCGATTCAATACCACCTACGTTGACATAAGTACCATCTAACTCGTTCAGATAGTCAGGACCACCGCCGTTCGCGCCAGGCTGCAGGAAGGTGATACGGTTATCAAACTGCACATCGTAATAAGTCAAAGACATGCTCAGATCGTCGCCAAAGTAGCGTAAACCTAAGTCGATGTTTTCTGCAGTTTCAGCTTCCAATGAGCCAAAATCCTGATCGGTTTCTAAAATTGCATCGCTGATAGCTTTGAAGTTTTCAGCGTAACCACCAAAGACTTCGTAGCTTTCGTTTAAGCGATAAACAAAACCCAGGCTTGGTAATAAATCTGAATCGCTGTCCAGCTTGCCTTCGTTACCGGCCACAATATTGTCTTTGCGGCTTACATCGACATAAAACTGCTTCACACCTACAGTGACAGTTAAGTCGTTCCAACTGATTTGATCCTGCAGATAAATTTTCTGTGTATCAGTTTCATAAGTCCGGTCGTAATGCACCCAGTACGGCTGATTGTCGAAGTAGTGATACTGTTTCGGGTCAATCACGTTGTGCCAGTCGCGGCTTTCGTCACGGTCTTGCTGTTCCAGCCAGGCACCTAAACGCAGCTCATGATTGTCCAGGCTCCATTTTAATTCTGAGGTCAGGCCGTAACGGTCTTTTTCATAGTGAGTATGACGGTAAGAGGATACGCGGGTAGCGCCTGTTAAATCAGCATTTGGATCCAGAATCGGCTGACCAGCTGCATTTACATACATATAAGGCGTTAAAGTACCGTTACCTGTACCACGGCTAACTCGATTGCCTGCAGCATCTTCCACATACACCTGATACGGAGGCATCCAGTCACCACGGCCTGTTTGCATATGCACATAAGGTGTGACGGTCAGGTTCAGGCTGTCTGATAAATCTGTATCAATTTTTACGTAGGTGAAGCTGTTTTCACGCAAGGTAGACCAAACTTCAGCAAAGTTCTGATCGATATCCGGGTTACCTGTCCAAACGCTGGTCAGACGGTCCCATTCCGGATTGTCATAAAACTGAGCTAAAGACACGGTGTTGTAGTTATCTTCTTCGGCGTCATCGTAAGAAAAACGCGCCGTGATGGTGGTGTTTTCCAGTTCAGTGACAGTTTTCACTTCACCGTGCAGACGGTCAGTAAAACCATTGCTGCCTGAACCTATCCATCTGTTGTTAAAGCTGTCTGATAAACTGACATAGGCTGTGGTATTGCCACCAATCTGGCCTGTGTCAAAGCGAGTGTAATAACGGCGGGCATTGTGATCACCACCTGTTACACCTAAAGACAGGTTTTCTTCAGCTAAAGGATTATTAGACACAAAGTTTAAAGTACCACCCAGCGCATCTAATGAAGCTGAAGCTATGTCTGACGTACCCTGACCTACTTCTACATAAGCGGTGTTTTCTGTATCCAGATAACGGTTCGCTTTACTGCCGCCGCCATAACCTGAACCACCATTAGGTAAACCGTCAACAGTAATACCCAGCTGTTGCTCGTTCAGGTTGACGTTAAAACCACGCATGGAGATGGTTGTTGACCAGTCGTCACCACCAAAAGCATCACCTTGACCTACGCTGATACCAGGCAGTTGGCTAACTAAGTCCAATACGTTGCCTATAGGAGCTTTGGTATTTTTTATGGCTTCGTCTGTGCTGTTATTGGCATAACTGATACGTTTGCCAGTAATGGCCAGAACTTCTACTTCCTGCTCATCAGCGGCTGCTACTGCGGCTTCTTCTGCGACTACAGGTGCCGATAAACCTAAGGCAGAACTGATCGCCAGAGCGAGCAGATGTTTGTGATGTAATGCCACGTGGAACTCCATTTTGTTGTTTGAATTGAAGAAAACGCCATTATTCTGGATAGATCTGATGACAGCGCAGTGAAAGGCTGGTGACAAAATGAAGTAATTAAAATGTAAGTTTTATGAAAGCGGTTAGTGCAAACTGAGTGATAATTGATTGCTTTACAAAAGAAAAGGCTGGAGTTGGCTGTTAGATTTGTCCTATGCTGGTGTTTGGATGTAAAAGGTGAATGTGATGCAACAACTGCTGTATCTGGGAATGATCTGCCTTACCTTATTAGCTGTCCCCGCAAAGGCCCAGCAGCTGCAGCTTTTGGTTGGAGTAGAAAAACCACCTTATATAAAAGTGGCCAGTCAAACAGGCTACGAACTGGAATTACTCAGTGCAGTGGTCAAACGTATGGGTTTTAACAGCCAGTTTATTCATGTACCCAACGGCAGGTTATTCACTTTATTCAACGATGGTCAGGCCGATTTAGTCTCATTGCAACGCAGCGCCCCAACTGGCTTTTATGCCACCCAGCCTTATATCAGTTATCAGAATATTTTGATTGTGCGTCAGGACTTATATAAA
>JAHIWM010000205.1 GCA_018815765.1 Gammaproteobacteria bacterium
AATTGCAGGATTTTTCTTTGCCAGCTGTACTGGATTCAGTGGTTTCTACCTTGTGGATCCAGGCACGAAAAAAACAGCTGGCATTGCGGCTGGAACTGGCACCAGAACTGGGGGAGTTTTATTACGGCGCACCAGACAGACTACGTCAGGTATTAACCAACCTGATTGGCAACGCCATTAAATTCACCGAACAAGGCACTGTGCTGGTGAAAGTTGCGCCTACCACCAATCAGCAACTGCTGTTCAGTATTTTTGATACTGGTATTGGTATAGCCGCCGATCGTTTACCACAGATATTTGATGCCTTTACTCAGGCCGATGCCTCGATGAGCCGCCGTTTTGGTGGCACTGGCCTTGGCACCACCATCAGTAAACAATTAGTCGAGCTGATGGGCGGGCAAATTACAGTGCAAAGCACAGAAGGTGTTGGCAGTTGTTTTGAATTCAGCCTGCCGCTACAAGCTGGCAAAGCCACCGTTGCGGGTCAACAAGGTTATGTGCCGGCTTTACCTGCCTTAACTATATTGATTGCAGACGACATTCCACAGAACCTGGAGCTGCTAAAACTGGTGCTGCAACGTGCAGGCCATCAGGTAACAGCTGTGACTGATGGTATTGAAGCAGTTAAAACTATCAAGCAACTCAGCTTTGATCTGGTCTTGATGGATATTCAGATGCCGAATCTGGATGGGCTACAGGCCTGCAAGCAAATACGACTGTGGGAGCAGGAACAAAGCAAAACTACTTTGCCTGTGATTGCGTTAACAGCCAGCGTGCTGGACGAAGACAAAATTGCCGCCAAAGAGGCCGGGATGCAGGGTTTTGCTACTAAACCTATAGACTTCGCCGCCTTGTGTTTCGAGATAGCCCGCGTGTTAAATATTGAAGTGCGTGAACCTTTATCAGCGTTACCTCAGGCGGCTGCATCAGATAAACTACTCAACCTGCCTAAAGCCTTGCAGCTTTGGGGCAACCTGGCCACTTATCTGCCGCAATTAGAGCAATTTCTGCACCAGCAACGGCCAGTGGTACAACTGGCCGTTGAACAGCTCCAGGCCAGCAACTATACAGCTGTGCAACAACAAGCTCATGCCATTAAAGGTGTCAGTGCTAATTTGGGATTAGATCCGTTAAGCAAAGTATGTGCTGAACTGGAACAAGCTGCGCGGCAACAACAGCAAGAAAGAGCCACTGAATTGCTGCAAAAAATTCTTGGCTGTTGGCCCAAGTATGAAGCTGAATATCAAAAACTGCTGGCAGAACAGCCCGCAGCTTTGCAGCTGCAATCCACTGCGCTGGATAATCAGCAACTGGCCGTTCTGCTTGGCAAGTTAGAGCAGTCTTTACTAAGACACGAACTGGACGATCAAGGGATAGAACAATTGTCTCATTACAGTGGGGCACATCAGCAACTCTTGATGAAGTTACTGGATGCCGTCAATGATTTTGACTTTAACCTGGCGTTACAACTGTTGGAGCAGTTAAAACACAAGCTGGGTGAAGGAGAGCTCTGATGACAGAAAAACAAAGCTTGTTACTGGTGGATGATGAGCCCACCAATTTAAGAGTGCTGCGCACTGTATTGCAGGAGCAATACCGTTTGTTATTTGCCAAAAGTGGTGAAGAAGCCTTACAGCTGGTGCAAAAAGAACAACCTGATTTAATTTTGCTCGATGTGATGATGCCGGGATTAACAGGTTTTGATGTCTGTGCCCGCTTAAAAGCTAATCCTGTAACCAGCGCTATTCCGGTTATTTTTGTCACAGCCTTAAAAGATGAAATGGATGAAACCAAAGGTTTTGAAGTGGGAGCTGTGGACTACATCACTAAACCCATCAGCCCTGCTGTAGTGCGGGCTCGCGTAAAAACTCATTTGTCATTGGTGCAAGCCCAGGAGCTGAAACAAACCCGGCTGCAAGTCATCCAACGCTTAGGCCGGGCTGCTGAATACAAAGACAATGAAACCGGCTTACATGTGATGCGTATGAGCCACTACGCTCAGATACTGGCTTTAGCTTATGGTTTTAGCGAACAAAAAGCCGAAGACTTGTTACACGCAGCACCTATGCACGACATAGGTAAAATTGGCATAGCCGACAATATCTTACTGAAACCCGGCAAGCTGACCGCTGAAGAATACAAAGAGATGCAAAAGCACCCGCTGATAGGGGCGGAGATCATTGGTGATTGTGAATCTGATTTATTAAAAATGGCCAAAGCTGTGGCTTTGTATCATCACGAAAAATGGGACGGTTCAGGTTATCCTTTTGGCCTTTCCGCTGAACAAATACCTGTCGAAGCCCGCATTGTAGCGCTGTCCGATGTGTTTGATGCTTTAACCAGCGCCCGGCCTTACAAACAAGCCTGGAGTATTGAAGAAACACTACAGCATATCCATCAGCAGAAAGGCCTGCATTTTGAACCACGACTGGTGGACTTGCTGGATGAAAACCTGCAACAAATCCTTGAAATTAAACAGCGCTGGGCGGAATAACCACCCTTGAGTCTGGCGCTCTGATGCCGTAGATTGGTGCAGCACTCCAGAATTCTGACCTACAGGCAGTAAAGGCAGTACTGGTATCAAATCATATCAATAACAAGGATTTAGTATGAAGCCCACCCCACTTTATCTGGCGCTGCTGACCAGCACTTTGTTACTCGGCGCCTGTGATAAAACACCAAAAACCGATACTGCTACTCCAGTTGCAGAAAGCGCAGCAGAAGCCAAAACAGTGGCCATTCCAGGCTATAACCCCACTCAGTTTTATGCCACCAAGTCCTATATGGGCAATGATATAAACCATAAAGCCGATGCGCTGTTGGTTGCATCCGATGAAACAGGTGTATTTAACCTGTACAAAGTCAGTCTGGATGGCAAAACCTGGACGCCCCTGACCAGCTCCACCACCGAATCTATTTTGCCAGTTGGCTGGTTTCCTCAAGATGATCGGGTACTTTATCGCGCCGATCAGGGCGGTAACGAGCTGCACCATTTGTATGTGCGTGAATTTAACGGCTCAGTCAAAGATTTAACCCCTGGTGATAAACACAAAGCCGAATTTATTGGTTGGACAGACGACAATAAATTCTGGGTGATGAGCAACGAGCGTGAGCCTAAGTTCTTCGATTTATACAGCTACGATAGCACCAGCTACCAGCGCACTTTGGTGTATCAGAATAACGAAGGCTACGACATAGGCGCTTTAAGTGACAATGGCCGTTACATTGCCTTATCGAAAGAACGCACCAATGCCGACAACAACCTGTATTTAGTTGACCTGCAAAGCGCCGACAAAACACCAGTGCATATCACTCCGCACCAAGGTAATGTATCGCATGGGGTTTATGGTTTTAGCCGCGACAATAATCAGCTGATTTTTGGCTCTGACGAAAAATCAGAATTCAGTGAAGCCTTTGCTTACAACATCAATGAAAAAGCAGTGCAGCCATACAGCAAAGCTGACTGGGACATTATGTACATTGGCTTTAGCAAAGATAATAAATACAAAGTAGAAGCAGTAAACGCCGACGCCTCCACCAAAATCAGCATCACAGAACAAGCCACTGGCAAAGCACTACAACTGCCGGAATTACCAGCTGGGGATTTACGTGGCGTCACCTTTTCGGACGACAGTCAGTACTTAAGTTTTTATGTGAATGCCGACAACAGCCCTTCTAATTTATTTGTCTGGAAATTATCCGAAGCCAAAGCAGAACGCTTAACTCAGGCACTGGATAAAGCCATAGATGAAAACGTGCTGGTGACCAGTGAAGTGGTGCGTTACCCAAGCTTTGACGATTTAGCTATACCTGCGCTGCTATATAAACCGAAACAAGCCAGCAGCACAGCTAAAGTGCCGGCCTTAATCTGGATCCACGGTGGCCCTGGTGGTCAGTCACGCACTGGCTACAGCCCTGCTATTCAGCATCTGGTGAATCAGGGGTATGCGGTGTTAGCCGTCAATAACAGAGGCTCGAGTGGTTATGGCAAAACCTTCTTCCATTTGGATGATTTAAAACACGGCGAACACGATTTACAGGACATTGTGTATGGTAAAAAATACCTGCAATCGCTGGACTGGGTGGCGGCTGATCGCATTGGTGTGATGGGTGGTAGCTACGGCGGTTATCTGACCATGGCCGCTATGGCGTTTACCGACGAGTTTAAAGTCGGCATCAATATTTTTGGTGTCACCAACTGGGTTCGAACTTTAGAAAGTATCCCTGCCTGGTGGGAATCGTTCCGCGAGTCTTTGTATGCTGAACTGGGTGATCCTGCTAAAGACGGTGAACGTTTACGCCGTATTTCGCCAGTGTTCCACGGTGATAAGGTGAAAAAGCCTGTGCTGGTGGTGCAAGGCGCCAACGACCCCCGGGTACTGCAGGTGGAAAGTGATGAAATGGTGGCGGCAATTCGCGCACAAAATGTACCTGTTGAGTACGTGTTATTCCCGGACGAAGGCCACGGCTTTATGAAAAAGGAAAATCGTATTAAAGCGCAAGAGGCTTATTTAGCCTTTTTACAAAAATACCTGTAGCATTTAACCATGCTGGGAGCTTAGATCAGTCTGCGCTCCCGTTAACACGAAACAATTTGAGTCTTATGAAAATCTACTCCGGCTTTGTTTTGATCAGCAGTTTGTTATTAACCGCCTGTGCTATGCCACGCTACACAGAGCGGCTGCAGCAGCCTATGCCTTTGCCTGAAGGCGAATGGACTGTGACTCAAAGCAATCCAAATGATATGAACAATGTCACAGAAATGCGCTGGCAAGCTGTTGATTCAGAAAACTATGTGCAGAGTTTTGTCTTTGAGCAGCAACCGAATAGCGACCTGATGAAAACCAAAACTATTGATGATCAACAAGGTCAGCGTAACTGTGATGAACTGTTTGATAGTCAAATTTTAAGCAAAGAGCCGGTCAATGGC
>JAHIWM010000206.1 GCA_018815765.1 Gammaproteobacteria bacterium
GCCGCGATTTGCATCAAAAGCTCAGCATAGGAGCCAAGTTTTGAAAAATTGGGGTCAGAGTAAAATTAATGGCCAGGCCATTAATTTTACTCTGACCCCAATTATTGTTAACCGATAAGCTCTGCCGCAATTTTAAAACTCGTTTGCCGGGCTTTTGGGTCGTGCATCATAGCGGTTAGCATTAGCTCGTCCGGTTGATGCTGTTCGATAAAATTCAGAATACCTTGTTTTACTTCAGCCGGATTACCTATCACAGAGCAGGATAACGCTTTTTCCACATAAGCTTTTTCATGCGCTTGCCAAATCTGATCCATATCCCCGACTGGCGCAGGCAATAAACCTGGTACGCCCCGCACTAAGTTGACAAACTGCTGTTGTGGCGAGGTAAAAAGCCGATGAGCCTCTGCCGTGGTATCCGCCGCAAATACATTCAGCGCCAGCATCAGGTAAGGTTTATCCAGTTGGGCCGACGGCTTAAATTCTCTGCGATACAACGCAGCGGCCTGTTCCATCATGGCTGGAGCAAAATGCGAAGCAAATGCATAAGGTAAACCCATATGGGCCGCCAGTTGAGCGCCGTATAAACTCGAACCTAAAATCCATAAAGGCACATTCAGATTTTGTCCCGGTACGGCTTGTACCGCCTGATTTGGCTTTACCGGACCAAAATACTGTTGCAATTCAAGGATATCACTTGGAAACTGGTCTTCAGTTTCCATGCGGTTGCGCCGCAACGCCCTTGCTGTCAGCTGATCGCTGCCCGGCGCACGACCTAAGCCTAAATCAATGCGGTCCGGATACAAGGTCGCCAAAGTGCCAAATTGTTCGGCGATGACCAAAGGTGAATGATTCGGCAGCATAATGCCTCCAGCGCCTAAACGGATGCGTGAAGTGGCTGCCGCCAGGTGGCTTATCAACAAAGAAGTCGCAGCACTGGCAATACCCGGCATATTGTGATGTTCGGCCAGCCAGTAGCGATGGTAGCCCAAGTCGTCTGCCTGTTGTGCCAGGGCTTTACTGTTGGCAAAACTATCGCTTATATTGCTGCCTGAAGGGACAGGGGCTAAATCTAAAATAGAAAAAGGGATCATCAGTGCTCCGCTATGCTGTGAATAGTGCATTCAATACCACTTGGTATAAAACTAACAGGGCAATGGGTGCGCGGCTATATAGATTCAAGTGCAGTGCTATATTTAGTCAGATTTTGCCGCTGAGTGCGCTGTTTTTTGCGACAGATATAAGCAAGTTGAACTGGTGTTGCGACAGATCAATAGCGTAAAGAAAAATTCAGCTATGCTGGGATCAACTTACTAAGACGGTGAATGATGACTGGATTTGACGTAACACTGGCTCAGAACTTTCTGATTGCGCTGCTGATTGGCGCTTTGGTCGGGATTGAGCGGGAAAAACATAAAAACAATAACCACCCCGGATCTTTTGCCGGGGTACGTACTTATATTTTGTTTGCTCAGCTAGGTGCTGTCAGTGCCTGGTTATCGGTGTTTTTGCAAACCCCCTGGTTATTTATCGCGGCTTTAGCGGCAGTGTCTGTGATCGTGCTGAGCTCTTATTATCTGGAGAACAAAACCAACGCTGTGGCTTTAGGTTTAACCAGCGAATTGTCTGCTATTACAGTGTGTTTATTAGGTGGCGCTGTGATTTTTGGTTTTGCCGAAATTGCCGTGTCGCTGGCTATTCTGACGTCGGCTATTCTGGCGTTTCGGGAGCCTTTGCATGGCTTGGTCAGTAAAATTGGTGCTGATGATCTCTATGCTGGCCTGAAGCTGTTGATAGCCAGCTTTATTGTGTTGCCCTTGTTACCCAATGAAGCTGTCGATCCCTGGCAGGCGCTGAATCCTTATAAACTCTGGCTGCTGGTGATTTTAATCTCCGGTTTGTCCTTAGTGGGTTATATAGCGGTACGATTTTTGGGGTCAGTGAAAGGCACTATGATCACGGCCCTGACAGGTGGCCTGGTGTCGTCTACCGCTATGACCTTAAGTTTTGCCCGCAGCAGTAAAATAGAAACTGACAGCGGTGCTGCCAACAGGTTAGCTGCTGGTATTTTAGTGTCCTGGCTGGTGATGTTTGGCCGGGTTTTGCTGATTGTGACCGCCGTCTCTGTGCCTTTAATGCAACAATTACTCTGGCCTTTGCTGGGGTTGGCGGTGTTAACTGCGGTCTTTGCGCTGGTGTTTTTTCTGGCAGGACACAGGCTGCAAGCCGTATCTGCGGCTGATGTGCCTGTGAAAAATCCCTTTAGTCTATGGTCGGCTATTCAATTTGCCTTGTTATTTGCGCTGGTATTGCTGCTGGTGAAGCTGGCTGAACATTATGCGCCTGGTCAGGGCTTGTATTGGTTAGCCGCTTTGGCGGGTTTAACAGATGTTGATGCCATTAGTTTGTCTTTAGCTGATTATGCAGGTCGCAGCCAGACGGTTGAGCTGGCTGCTACAGCTATTGGTATTGCCATCTTAAGTAATTCACTGGTAAAAACAGCCATGGTATGGGTGGTGGGCACTCAGACTCTGGCACTTCGTATGACAGCCGCCATGTTTGCGCTTGGGTTAGTGGGGCTGTTGTTATTTCGTGTTAGCTAAGAGCAAACAGATTAAGTAAGCAGAAGCTCAGCTTGCCTTAAGTTTGTATGGGCAGAATGAAAAAAGTAATTAAAAAAAAGAGGTAGGTATGTCGGCTTCACAACAAAGTTACAGTAACTGGATGGTACGTTTGCATTGGCTGACAGTGCTGTTGATTATCGCCATTTATGCCAGTATTGAATTCAGAGGCATTTTTGAAAAAGGCACTGCAGAGCGAGACCTGATTAAAGAAGTGCATTTTGTGCTGGGGTTAAGCTTGTGGTTTATTACCTTACTGCGCCTCGTGGTGCGCCGTTTTAGTGTTATCCCTGCGATAGAGCCTGCGCCTTCGGCTATGACTATTAAAATTTCGGGCCTTATGCATCTGGCACTTTATGGCTTTTTATTACTGATGCCATTGCTTGGATGGCTAATTTTAAGTGCTGGCGATAAAGTGATCCCATTCTGGGGTTTTCAACTGCCAGCACTGATAGGGCCGGATCCGGATTTGGCGGGGTCCATTAAAGAAATCCATGAAGTGCTGGGTACGGCAGGTTATGTGCTTATTGCAGTCCATGCACTGGGCGCGCTGGTGCATCATTACCTATTCAAAGACAACACCTTAAAACGTATGTTGCCTGGGTTATTTGGCCAGAAAAGCTAAAACTGGTTGACTCAACCCTTTGAAAGGTCTTAACTCTGTGCCCTCTGGCGTGAGGGTATATGAGCAAAGCAACAAAACCATCGGAAATTACCTTGCCACCCAAAGATCTGGGGTGGGGCACTGTGCTGCATTTTCTGATTGAAAAATTCAGCCGCATCGATGCAGCCATTTGGCGACAGCGGGTGGCGGATGGCAAAGTGTTTTGGTTTGGTGGTGAAGTGATTGATGCTAACACTGCCTTTTTACCCAGCCGCAGAGTCTGTTACTATCGCGAAGTTGTAGCTGAGCCTGTTATTCCTTTTGCCCATCAGATTATTTATCAGGACGAACATATAGTGGTCGCCTGCAAACCGCATTTTTTACCTGTGACACCGGGTGGTGAATTCGTCAATGAATGCCTGTTGGAACGGGTAAAACGGGATACTGGATTGCAGGATGTGGTCGCAGTGCACAGACTAGATAAAGAAACTGCAGGTTTGGTGCTGTTTTCTGTGAATAGCCAAAGCAGGCCTTTGTATTATCAGTTGTTTGCTGATGGCAAAATCCAAAAAAGTTATCAGGCGGTGGCCTATTTATCTGAAGCACAACAGCAGTTGGAGCTACCACAGCGCTGGCAGGTAAAAAACCGACTGGAAAAATCCACACCAGCTTTTTTAATGCGGCAGGTGGAAGGGGAAGTCAATGCGTTTTCCAGCCTTAGTCTGGTGGACAAACGAGCTGAACTTGGTTTATTTGAATTAAGCCCCCATACAGGTAAAACTCATCAATTGCGCTTGCATATGCTGTCTTTGGGTTGCCCAATTTTGTTTGATAAATACTACCCGCATTTATTACCAAAACAGCCTGGGCAGCAGTTGGATTTTGCACAACCTTTGCAATTGCTGGCAAAACATTTGAGTTTTATTGATCCAGCCACGGGATTAGATCATCAATTTGAATCAAGCCGTCAGCTACAAAGCTGGCCTGTGATTAAAGAGTCGAAGGAAAACTAATGTCTAAAAAAGTCTATTGCATAGCCCAGTTTTTACCTAAGCCAGGCAAAGAAGCGGAACTCTTTAAAGTGCTGCAAGGGTTAGAGGCCAATACTTTACGTGAAGATGCCTGCCTGCAGTACAGAGTCACCCGTCATATTCCAAGCCCTTTTGCCGAAGGTAAAAGCTTTCCTATTGTCTTTAATGAAATTTGGGCTGATATGCAAAGCTTTGAAGCCCATTGCCAACGCAATGAGATTAAAGATTTTTTCCAGACCTATTGCGTCGCTGAAACAGGTTTAGCAGCAGATTGGAATGTCTGTATTTACAGCGACGAGCCGGAAAATTTTGATGCGCCAAAGTTGGTGTGACAGAGTCAAACTGAACTGGCTTTGTCTTCTAATCGCAGATCCTGCTATGTTGCAGCGCAATGCCCAAATGTAGCCTGAAAGCTGTAAATACGTTTTTACTGGGTGAGTTCCGAGATGTCAAAACCTGTATTTAAAAAACTTCCAGCCCGCTCTATGGCTTATGTCATGCCGCTGATTTTATCCATTATTATGAGCTGTATTGTGTCTTTGATCAGTACGTTAAAAAGCACTGGCTTTAGCGGTTTTGAAGTGCATATCTGGTTGGGGGCCTGGGGATTATCCTGGGTAGTGGCTTATCCGGTGTTGCTGTTGATCTTACCACTGGTGCGCAAGCTGACGGCCTTGATTGTCGAAACGCCTTAAACGTCACTCAACAATAAAAGCACAAAAAAACGCCGGTATTCAACCGGCGTTTTTGTTTAAGCAAGAAGGTCTTAAGAACCTATTACACCACCATCATCTTTGGTGATAATTACTGTGGCAGAACGTGGTCTGCTGGTACCGTCATTCGCTGGCCAGTTACTGGTGAACTGGGTTGGGGTAGAGCGGTCGCCAGGGTGCTGGATATTAACAAACATAGTTTTTAAATCTGGTGTAAAGGCTATGCCTGTCACTTCGGCATCCACTGGGCCAACAAAAAAGCGTTTTACCGTACGGGTGGCAGGGTCTGCCACCAGCATCTGGTTATTACCGTATGGGCCTTCACCTTGTTGAGAGCCACTCATATCAGTTTGGATCCACAGCAAACCGTTTGAGCTGAACATTAAGCCATCCGGGCTTGCCATATGGTTATCTGCTGTCAGCGTCAGGTTAGTACCAGGAGTTGCAGTACCTACATCACCAGCCAGCAGGAATATATCCCAGTTAAAACTTAAACCCTGAGTGGCTGCATTTTCTTTCCAGCGGATAATATGACCCGTGGCGTTATTGGCCCGTGGGTTTGCCGGGTCAATTTGTTCTGGTTTACGGCCAGTGTTGTTGGTCAGGGTAAAATACACTTCACCAGTCGTTGGATGCACTGCACCCCATTCAGGTCTGTCCATTTTGGTCGCGCCAGCAATATCGGCGGCCAGACGGGTGTTGATTAACAAGTCAGCCTGACTGTCAAAAGTCACACCAGCAGCTGCAGCTTTAGCCATCAGAGCTTCGTTATTCACATCTAAAGCCAGCCATTCACCTGAACCGTCGGCATTAAATTTAGCCACATACAAAGTACCGTCATTTAATAAATGACCACCAGCTGTAGCGGCAAAGTAGGCTGCTTTGGATACATATTTGTAGATGTATTCAAAAGTAGAGTCGTCACCTGAATAAACACTGATTGGCTGGCCTTCCACTACAGGTCCAAAGATCACACCCTCATGGCCAAAACGGCCTAAAGCGGTGCGTTTTTGTGGCACGCTGTCCGGGTTAAATGGGTCTATCTCTACTATCCAGCCAAAAGTGTTTGGCTCGTTGCGGTAATCGTTGTAAGAGTCCGCAGCCAGAGTGGATGCATTAAAGCGCTGGTATTGATCAGCACCTGAATCTGCAGTTTCCCAGTAGTAACGACCGTTTTTGCTGCCGACACCGTAACGTTTATGTTCACGAGGCTGAGTGACATCAGCATTCATGAAGTAACCTGCCCAGTTTTCTTCACAGGTTAAATATGTGCCCCAAGGCGTAAAGCCATTACCACAGTTATTTAAAGTACCACGGGTACGGGTGCCGTCCTGGCTATATTTAGTGACCACTTTGGCGTCACCGCGCACTGGGCCCGCGATATCCATTGGGGTAGCACCAGTGATACGGCGATTCAGCGGACTGCCTTGCACCAGTTGGAACTGGCCATCCGCATCTTTTTTGATATGAGCCACAGTCACGCCATGCGCTGCTACTTCTTTACGCACTTCATCAGCAGGACGAGGTAAACCTGTAGGACCCATAGGGTGTAATACGTTGGCATCCAGGTATTCATGGTTAAATACCAGTACACCTTCGTCGCTGTTTTTATTGCTGCTGCGGGCATCTAACGGAAAAAAGTGCATACCGTCGTGGTGTGCGCCCACTTGCTGTTCCATATCAGCACCGCTGTTGCTGCCATTAGCCTGATAAGCTGGATAGCTGCCCAAAAGTGGTGTACCCATAGGTAAAAATGGACGAGCTGTATAACCGGCAGGGACCGTTGCCGTATCTAAACGATTGGCAGCAATAGCGGTAAAAGCTAATAGCACCGGAGCAGGTTCTGGTTTTACACCTACAGGGCCAGTCACTGGTTCTGCTGTATCGCTGCTGCAACCTACTAAGGCTGTGCCCATAATAGTGGCTATGGCAGCACCTAATGAGCCTTTTAAAAAGCTGCGGCGTGAAGCCAACACGGATTGAAAATCCGGGTTGTCGGAAAAGTTAGTTTGTGGATCTATACCTGAATTGTCGATCTCGAAATTTTTGTTCTGCATTTTGACTCCGATGTCGGTTTAATTAAAAAATCTGCCCGCGACATTAGAGCTGTTGCCTGTTTCAGTATGGTTACTTTTTGTTGATAAAATAAAGACGACTTTTCGACAGTTATGTGACAGTTGGTTGATTTCGTCGGATTGGTATAAAAGCGCAGTGCAACAAACTTACACTGCGCTACAGATTTTAATGGTGACCTTTGGCGACTCCACCACTGCCATCCGGCAAGCTGATCCGCACATTTTGCATCATGCCCTGATCTTCATGATCGAGAATATGGCAATGCAATACAAAGTCGCCGATATAACGTTGATACTTAGTCCGGACTATCACTGTGTAGGATTTACCCATGGCATTTTTAACCCACAAGGTATCTTTCCATTTACCTTTTAGGCCTCTGTACTGAGGATCTGGCAATTTTTTGCTGGTATCAAAATCATCCACTGCATCGTCGCCGCTGACGTCTTTGCCATTTGGATCCAACACAGCCACCACCTGAAACGGATTCACATGAATATGAAACGGATGGCTGGCCAGTTTTGAAGTTAAAATCCATTCGTCGGTGTTGCCTAAAATCAGGTCCCGGTCGATACGGCCGGGTTTGTAAGGTTCACCATCTATTTCAAAGAGTGTTACTTTTTCCTTAGTTTCGCTATCCACCACCGTCTCGATATTAAACTCCAGATGCTGTTTATTTGGGGTTTCCGGCAAGGATGGGTGAGGGATAAACTGAGTTAATTTCAGGCCTGCCTGCAAATCGCTTATCACCGCATTTTGCATATCAGGGCTGATATTAATTTTGGCGCTTTGGATTAACTGTTGACCTATAGTGGACGTGACTGGTCCAGCTGAATCTGCCACTTGTACTATGCCCAATAGTGCAGGTTCAGAAGGCGTTTGATCTACGTTGGCTGATGCTGCAGCTGCATCGTCTATGACACAATATTGCCCGCCTTCAGGAAACATCATCAGCGTGTCCCAGCGGTAACCCGGCTGAAATACAGTGACTTCAGTGGAATCTATTTCGCTGAGCGTTAAACCATCTGCTGCAATTTGATGCTGTGGCACTAAAGCACCGGTACAGGATTTTTGCAGTAATTTTTGCTCATCAGCAGCAGAAACCGGGCCTTGCAACGACTGGCCAGTCAGTTTCACAACTTTTAAGTTAATGCTGTCACGTACTCCGGCATGCACCATACGCCAGCGTTCCACCTGACCTGCTTTTGCATCTGCAAAAAAGGGTTGTACTGCGCCGTTAATACTGGTGTAGCGACCAGATTTGCTCCAGCCACCCGGGCCAAAACCAGCATAATCCAGTATCTCTCCTACGTCAGTCGGATCACAGATATAAGCACCATTGGCGTCCATTTTCAGAGTGGGCTCTTCGCCTGGTTTAGTAGGCTTGGTGTAACAGCCATACTGAATTTGTTGAAACACCATGGTACGTTCTTTAAAGGTCTGGTTTGGAGAACTGGTCAATAGCAGATCGATATCCCCAGTGCGGTCTTTCGTCGGCTGGCGGGTGCCCTGAATAATTAACGCGCCGGCCATACCACTGGCGACCTGAATAGCGGTAGAGCCGTGACGGTGTGGGTGATACCAGAAAGTGCCGGCCGGATGGTCTGCCGGAATATTGTATTCGTATTGAAAAGACACGGTCGGGTTTATGGATATCAGCACGTTGTCGCTGTTGCCTGCCGGGTTAATCCACAAACCATGGGTGTGCATATTGGTACCATTAAAGCAGTGTGGGCTGTTCACACCCTCGCTGTGGCTGATGCAGCTTGGATCTGCTGGTAGTTTGTTGTTTAACGTAGCTCTAATGGTTTCGCCCGGAAATACCCGCAGAGTAGGGGCAACAAAAGGTGCTTTTGGATCAATTTTACTGCCCTGATAGCTGCGTAAGTTTACCTGATCCCAGCTGTTGGTATTTGGGTTCCACAACTGACTGCGGGTAAATACCACATCCCAATTCAGGCTGGCTTCATCAGGTTGAGGCGCTCCGGCTTGTTGTTGCGCTTTGGTCAGGGGCGCCAATATGGCTCTTTTTATTTCTAATAGGGGTGGGTCTTGCAAGGGACGAGGTTGATCGGCGTGCACAGCACAGCTGCTTACGGCCATACTGGCTAAAGCCAGACAAATAGCGCGACGAAAGAGGAAATCTGACATAAAAACTCCTGTGTGAATCACATAAGACAAACCCGGAATGTTCCGGGTTTTGTCTGATACCTGTGTTACTTAGCTGGCGCTGTTTCCAGTCGGATTTGACCTACAGTGACACCACTTTGGCGGGGCGTTTCTGTCACTTCTGTTGTCGTCAAGTTGGTTGGAACAAAATGCACCATCAGATCGGCTGCTGCTGCATGACCCAATTGCTGTGCCAGATCTGTGACTTTATAGACCAGGTCACCCATATCTCCCATAGTGTGGCCTGCATGTGCATGGTCTGCTACGCCAAAGTAGTTGATAGTTGCGACATACAATTTCTGTTCTGGTTGTTGTTCTGTGCTCAGGTAAATTTTGTAGGTGGTGGCAGGGGCGCCAACCATTTTGACATCCTGCAGGATCAGATAGGTGTCACCTGTGGTTTGTGCCAGCAACTCGACTTTGTCTGAGGCTTTGAGTTGAACCGGATCTTGTGGATCCAACGCAACTTTAGTCGTCAGGCCGCGTAGATCAACGGTTTTATTACTGCTGACCGGAGCATGAGTTTTAAATTTAGTCATTTTTAGCTGTGCCTGACTTTGTGCCACTTGCTGCTGTGGTACCGATTGTTGAATATCACAGGCTGTTTCCTTGCTATAACTCACCGGAATTTTTCCCGGTGTAAACACATCAGCTATAGTCATAGTCGCTTGATTGCCATTTTCGTCAGCAAAGCTGTAACTGATTTGATACCAGCTGTCCGGCATGCCTAAATTTGCTTTGGCCCAGGCTAAATCAATAGTTTTTCCAGCCGCCTTTTTATTCAGCCAGCATTGCCACAAGCGGTCTATATTGGCGTGGTGCATATAAAACACCGGGTCTAAACCTGCGATAGGCACAAAACCCATGTTCGGTGTGGAGCAACCTGTGCCTACAGCACAATGCATAGCGCCGTGTGGCTGTCCCTGAAGCTGATTCGAGAAGTTAGTGAAATCGGTATAAGAAAAAGCCTGAGCTGCACTGGCACTGTCTGGATCTATGGCGGTTTTATTGTCATTAAGCCCTGGAGTGCGGAACTGATCATAAAGTGGGCCAGCGGCTTGTCCTCTGACAAGTTGTGGTAAGGCTAAGCCTTTACCGTCTGGGCTAGGCTCCTGAAAATAGTTCCAGTAGGGTAAAGAGAAATTCGGATCACCCACATGTTTTCTCAAGGTTTTTTCATAGAAATATAAAAACATCCGGTGCCAGGGTAAAAAGTTTAGATTGCCATGCTGGCAGGTACCCCAAACGTTTTCGGTAAAGCCATCTTTGGGGACTATTGAATTGCTCATATGCTGGTAATACGCGTCGCAAGTGGCTTTATCCAGCGCTTCTAAACAGCCAGGCATACGGTAGGCTATATAAGCTTTCAGATCGGTGGAGTTTTTACCTGTACCAAAAAAACCATGTGTATTCGACCAATAGGCAAAACTGGTGCGGTACTGAGCTGACATCGGATTGGCCTGACTGCTGGCTTTCATCCGTTCAATCCCTTTTCGTAAAGCCTGCACTTTGGCTGGATCGGCAGCGAAATCTTTTACGCTGATGCGGTAAGAGCTTTCGGCCGAAGTCTGCCAGCTGCAAAGCAGCATCAACGAGAGGGTCAGTGTTAAGGTTTTAGTAGTATTGGGTATTTTTTTGAACAGAGCGGATGGCATACAAGGATCCTTTTTGTAGTGTAAAGATCATGCTGAAGTTTCTATATTAGAAAATTTAGCGGAATTAGCTACAAAACCATAGTTCCTTTTTTCGATAAATCAAATGCGAATGAATTTATTTCAGTTGTTGTAAGCTGAGGGGACACTAAGCTGAAGCAGAAAAATAGTTTCAGCTTAATTTGGCAAGGTAGGCTGATACAATTTTAGCGGCCGGACCATAATAACCTTCAGCAAAATCACCCCGGGTGGCTTCCATATTCAGCTCCACCGTATGAGCGCCTGATTCTGCTGCGATTTGTACAAAACCAGCGGCTGGATAGACCTGGCCTGAAGTGCCGATAGAGATAAATAAATCAGCCTGCATCAGCGCATCCACACACTCATCCATCTGATACGGCATTTCACCAAACCAGACTATGTCGGGTCGAAGTGGTTGTGGTGTTTTGCAGCAGTGGCATAAGTCAGTGGCAGTTAAATCTTTTAACCAACTTTGATTTTTGCCTGTCGCCGGGCATTTCACCTTTTGCAGTTGGCCGTGCATAGCAATCACCGACTCTGATCCTGCTCTTTGGTGCAGGTTATCCACATTCTGGGTGATTAATAAAAAGCGGCCACCTTTGGCTTTATGCTGCTGTTCAAACTGTGCCAGGGCCAGATGGGCGGCGTTAGGTTTTAGTTTCGCATCCAGTAATTGAGCACGGCGTAAGTTGTAAAACTGATGCACTAAGGCCGGATCGCGCTGATAGCCTTCTGGTGTGGCGACATCTTCTATGCGATGGTTTTCCCACAAGCCATTATTGTCCCGAAAGGTTTTAATACCGGACTCGGCAGACACGCCAGCCCCTGTCAGCACTACTATATTGTTAAATCGCATAAACGGAACCTTTTATTGCTGTCAGTGCAAAAGTGTTTTGTTGATGGCCGGGATTATTAAGCACCCTGCTTGTTGTATGCTACGGCCAACTTTAACGGAGAACCAGATCATGAACACTATTAATAATGCAAAGACTATCCCTGTGTTGGGTGCCGGTACTTTTCGCTTAAAAGGCGACGATGCTTATCAGTCAGTACTCACCGCTTTAGAGCTGGGTTATCGTCATATCGATACGGCTCAGATTTATGGCAATGAGCAGGACGTAGGCCGGGCTATTCGTGACAGCGGTATAAAAGCCAAAGAGCTTTTTGTCACGACAAAAATATGGACTGAGTTTTTAAACAAAAACAAACTCAAAGCCAGTCTGGAGCAAAGTCTTGAAAAATTGCAGCTGGGCAAAGTGGATTTAACTTTAGTGCACTGGCCCTTGCCGGATGAAGTACCGGTGCAGTCTTATGTGGAAGCTTTAGCCGAAGCAAAACAAGCAGGTTTAACTCAGCTGATGGGGATATCCAACTTTACCATTGGGCAAACCAAAGCAGCGATAGATGCAGTGGGCGTTCAAGACATTGCCACCAATCAGGTCGAAGTGCATCCGTTTTTACAAAACCGCAAACTGGTGGAGTATTCAAAAGAGCAGGGCATTCAGATCACAGCTTATATGCCTTTGGCTTATGGCAAGGTGCTGACGGAACCGCTGATCCAACAAATAGCGGCAGAACATCAGGTAACAGCAGCGCAGGTGGCATTAGCCTGGTCGTTACAGCAGGGTTTTGTTGTGATCCCATCTTCGACCAAAAGAGCCAACCTTGCGCAAAACTTAGCGGCTTTAGAAGTGAAGTTAACGGCAGAGAATATAACGGCGCTGGCTGGGCTAGATAGAAACGAGCGTCTGGCCAATCCAGATTTTGCACCTGACTGGGATTAACTTTACAGATTAATCTGGACCTTGAAGTACCACACAGGAGCTGTATCAAGCTCCTGTGTTTATTGAAATCCTCGCTACTTTCCCGAAGTAAGAAACGGTGTGTTTCATTTTTATCATTTATATTGTTTCTTTGTATTCAGTCTGTTATTTTCCCTGCTATCAAAAGCGTTGCTGGCCTATAGTTAAAAGCGTTACGCAGAGATTGTTATCTGGTTCAGGCTTTTAGTCACCAGACAGATCAAGCAGGAGTTGTATGCCAAGCCCGTCGTTAGCCTCGTTAAGTGATTATATCGATCAGTTACTTGAAGCTATTTGTGTAGTGGATGCCAATGGCCACTTTTTGTATCTGAGTTCCGGCTGTGAGCGGATCTTTGGTTATCAAAGTAGCGAAATGATTGGCAAGCCTATGATTGAGTTAGTGCATCCGGACGACAGAGAGCGCACCTTGCTTGCTGCCAGCGAGATTATGGCTGGTGATCAGAAAATTGATTTTGAAAATCGTTATATCCGCAAAGACGGGCAGATTGCTTATATCCAGTGGTCGGCCCGCTGGTCTGAAGATCAGAAAGTGCGGGTGGCTGTAGCCCGTGATATCACCAAACATAAACAACTGTTAGAGCAGTTGCAGCATATTGCCTTTTACGATCCACTAACCCAATTACCCAACAGAGCCTTGTTTGACGACCGGTTGCAGCAGTCATTGGCACGTGCCAGACGAGAGCAGGGCATGCTGGCTTTATGTTTTATTGATCTAGACAAATTTAAAGAAGTGAATGATCAGTACGGTCATGCCGCTGGCGATTTGTGTCTGAAAAAAGTAGCAGAGCTTCTACAGTATTCAGTGCGGGAAACCGACACTGTGGCCCGTTTAGGTGGTGACGAGTTTGTTATTGTGATGGATGCAGTGACAGAGCCATCAGCTGTAGTCAGCACCTTACAGCATCTTTTAACTAAACTTCAGCAGCCCTTTTTATTTGAACAACATCAACTGCAACTCGCCGCCAGCATAGGTATAGCTTTATTTCCAGCTCATGGTCAGGATCAGGCTTGCTTATTAGCAACGGCTGACAGGGCTATGTATAAGGCTAAACAAGCGGGAGGCCATCAGCTTTGTATTGCAGCAGAGCTTCCACAGTTAACCGGAAAAAATTACGGTTAACTCTTCGCTTTTTGCTGTTAAACTTTTGTTTTTCATGCAGTTGAGCTCTGGATCCTTATGTCCTTACCTCGTCGTATCCATCGTATTTTAGGCTGGTGTTTAATTTTGCCATTTTTTGTCTGGGCTTTAACTGGTTTAGTATTTTTTATTAAACCTGGTTATCAGGCTGCTTTTTCCTATCTTGTTGTTAAAACTTACCCCATCAACACTGCGATTCAACTGAATCCGCAACCAGAGTGGCAGGAAATCAAATTACTGCAAACAGTGCTGGGTACACATTTGATGGTGAAACAGTCGGGCGGCTGGCAGCAAATAAACCCGAAGGACTTTACAGTGCGGCCACAACCTTCGACTGATGACTTACAACTGCTGATTAAAGATGCCATCAGCGTCGATCCAAAGCGCTATGGTCAACAACTGCTGAAAACAGAGCAGGGGTTTGTCACAGATACTGGTGTGCAAATTCAGCTGGACTGGGCCAGTTTAAGTCTGTCACAACAAGGGGAAGATACTGAATTAATTAACAATTTATACAAAGCTCATTACCTGCAATGGACAGGACAAAAAACTCTGGATCAGGTACTTGGGGTGCTTGGATTAATCTTACTTATGTTGACCACTGTAGTGGGTGTCAGGTTACTGATCCGTCGTCGTTAAAGGCTATTCAGCGTTTTTCGGACAGGAGATTATAAAAAAGTTCCATCTAAATGAAAATTGTTTGCAAACAAGAATGATTCTCGATAGCATGCGCAGCAGGATCAGCGCCGATACCGAAAACCTTGTTGTTAACACTCTATTTTCATAGAAGGACTTTATTCGATGGCTTTTATCACCGCTAAAAAGCATCAGCAGGTGGCCCGTTTTAATACCACTTTGTTAGCTTCAGCTTTCGCTTTGGCGTTACCGGCAACAGCAACTGCTGATCAACAAAATGCTGCAACGCAAAATGACACTCAACTGGATGCTGTGGTTGTTACCGCTGATGCAGTAGAAGCAAAATACAAAGCTGAAAAAGCAAGTTCAACCAAGCTGACTCAGCCTTTGGTGAACACACCACAAACTCTGGTTGTGGTGAAAAAAGAGTTGTTCCAGCAACAGGCTGCAACCACCTTATCCGATACTTTACGCAATACACCTGGTATCACCATGTTAATGGGTGAAAATGGCAATACCGCCACAGGCGATTCCATTTTTATGCGCGGTTTTGATACCCAGGGCAGTATCTTTGTTGATAGCATCCGCGATTTAGGCACTATCAGCCGTGATACTTTTAATACCGAACAAGTTGAAATCGCCAAAGGTCCGGCCGGTGCTGACAATGGCCGTGGTTCATCCTCTGGTTACATAAACTTATCAAGCAAGCAAGCTACACAAGAAGAATTCACTAGTGGCAATCTGACCTTGGGTTCTGGCTCACACAAAAGAGCCACTGTCGATCTAAACCGTCAGTTATCTGACACTTCAGCTATTCGGGTAAACCTGCTTAAACAGGATTCAGGAGTAGTTGATCGTGATGAAATTGAAGACAATAAAACCGGTATTGCCACGTCTTTGGCATTAGGCTTAGGCACTGCAACCCGTGCTTATTTAAACCTGTTTCATCTGGATCAAAAGAGCCTGCCAGACGGTGGTCTTCCAACTGTTGGTTTGGAAGGTTACTACAACGCTGCTTTTGATGCTGACTCCAGTACAAATTTCCCTAATGGTGGCCCTAACGCCGGTAAAACACTGGCTCCTGTGGATACCAGCAATTTTTACGGTTCAAAAAATGACTTTGACGATGTCAAAGCCACTATGGTCACGGCAAAATTTGAGCATGACTTAAGCGATAAAACCACTATTCGTAATACCTCACGTTTTGGCCAATCCACACAGGATTATTTACTGACTGGTGTAAATGCCATTACCACAACAACAGGCACTGGTGCTGCTGCGGTAGCTATAGCAGATCCAGCTGACTGGACTATTTCCCGCAGCCGTCAGGGTAAAGATCAGCAAAACCAGATCTTAACCAACCAAACGCAAGTGACAACTTCTGTAGAAGTGGCAGGCCTGACCCACGATATCAGCTCTGGTATCGAGTTTATTTATGAGAGTCAGCGTAACAATACCCTGGCTTTACCTGCTGGCACTACGCAACTGGCGGCTAACTTGTATAACCCGAGTACGGATGATGTGTTTGTTAACCCGGTTCATACAGGAGCAAGCACAGATGGCAGTACTTTAACTTCGGGTATCTACTTACTTGACACTATTCATTTAAACGAGCAATGGCAATTAAACGCCAGTGCGCGTTTTGAGCACTACAAAACTGAAACCGATATTGTGACTATTCAGGGCACTGCAACACCACAGAATATCCCTGTGGGCACTAAGCTCGGTTCTGCTGTCGAAGCATCAGACAATCTGGCCAGTTACAAACTGGGCGCTTTGTATAAACCTGCAGCAAACGGCAGTGTGTATTTGTCTTACGCCACCAGCCAGTTACCACCAGGCGGCGCTAATTTCACCTTAAGTGCGACGGCAAACAACATCAACAATCCAAATCTGGATCCACAAAAAGGCACCAATGTAGAGTTGGGTACTAAGTGGGATCTGCTGGATAACAAACTGGCAGTAACAGCTGCTGTGTTTGAAAGCACCAACGAAAACGAAATAGCCACAGACCCGGATGGTACGGCCACGCAAGTGGGTGAGCGTCAGGTTCGTGGTGTTGAGTTAGGTGTGGTAGGAGCTATTACATCAGCCTGGCATATCAGCGCTGGTGCGGCTTTCATGGACTCTGAAATTACCCGTGGTAATCAGGCCGGTAACAACCTGACTGATGGTGGTGTGATCCAGTGGACACCTGAAGTGACCTTTACCTTATGGAATACCTATGAGTTGCCAATAGGTCTGACCTTAGGTGGCGGCGTACGTTATGTTGATACAGTTGCCCGTTCCAGCAGTACCACTTTAAATCTGGCAAAAACCTCTGTGGTTGAAGTGCCGGAATACTGGGTGGTGGATGCTATGGCTTCTTATCCTGTGACTCCTTATGTCGACGTCCAGTTGAACGTATATAACCTGTTAGATGAGGAATATATGTCGGCTCTGAACAATGGTGGCTCGCGGTATTTCGCTGGCACACCACGTTCGTTCCGTTTAGGTGTCAATGTACAATTCTAAAACACATAAAGGGCCTCTTTAATGAGGCCCTTTGCAGGATTTCAACATGTTAATTCATATTCCGGAAGTACTAAGCAAAGCCCAGGTGGTTGAGTTCAGGTTGTTACTTGATGCAGCAGACTGGACTGATGGCCGTGCTACCGTAGGGCCACAAGGTGCCTTGGTTAAACAAAATAAACAGTTACCTATTGAATCCCCACTAGCTAAACAGTTGGGTGCTGTAATTTTACAGGCCTTGTATCAGCATCCGCTTTTTATGGCCGCAGCTATTCCGCTTCGCACAGTACCTCCATTATTTAACAGCTATCAGGGCGGAGAACACTATGGTTTGCATGTCGACGGTGCTATCCGTGGTTTACCAGGTTCTGGTTTGAGTTTAAGAACAGATTTGTCTTCGACTTTGTTTTTGTCTGAGCCTGATGATTATCAGGGCGGCGAGTTGCAAATCATGGATACCTTTGGTTTGCATGAAATTAAGCTGCCGGCCGGAGATTTAATTTTATACCCGTCCAGCAGTTTGCATCAGGTATTGCCTGTGACCAGTGGCGATCGGGTGTGCAGCTTTTTCTGGACCCAAAGTATGGTGCGTAACGATCAACAGCGTTCCATGTTATTTGAACTGGATCAAACCATACAGCAACTACGCTCGCAGCATGGCGACACTGCAGAAGTGCTGGCGCTGACAGGGCATTACCATAACTTAGTGCGTTTATGGGCCGAGCTGTGAAACGATCTGCCTCGTTGTTTTTGCTGGTGCTGATGGTGCATCTGAGTTTAATTGCCGCAGCTGTCACTTTGGCAACAGAACCTCAAGCCAAAGCTGTGGAAAAAGCCATTGAAGGAGTGATTATTCCGGCTCCTGTAGCACCACAACCAGAAAAACCTAAACCTAAGCCAGTGGAGCCTGAACCAGTTAAAAAGCCAAAACCCAAACCACTGAAGCAGAAAAAAGCCGAAGCCAAAAAAGCGGTAGCCAAAGCAAAACCTGCCCCGGTAAAACCAGTGCCAGTTGCAGAAGCTTCGCCTAAAGCGGTCAGTGCACCAGAACCCGTGGTTGAAACATCTAAAAGTAAAGCTGTTGCCAAAGCGCCACAACCTGAACCTCAAGCAACGCCACCTGTGGCATCAGCCAGCAGTGCGATGAATAAAGCGCCGCTGTATCCGATGTTATCGCGCCGGCTGAAAGAGCAGGGCACAGTCTATTTACAGGTATTAGTGCTTAAAAACGGCAAAGTAGGGCAATTAAAACTAAAACAAAGTTCGGGTTTTACACGCCTGGATCAATCGGCATTAAATGCGGTGCGCGGCTGGACTTA
>JAHIWM010000207.1 GCA_018815765.1 Gammaproteobacteria bacterium
CATGATAGGGGGCTAAGAGCAATTATGTCTGAACAATTCAGCGCCATTTTACTTTGTGGCGGCAAATCCAGCCGCATGGGACAAGACAAAGCCTTATTAGGTTATGAAGCCTCCCCTTATCGTTGGCTGGGGGCTGCGCCTACTTTACTGGAACATCAGCAACTGGTGCTGATCCAGGCCGGTGCCAGCGAAATAGTACTCAGCGGTAACAGAGCCGGCGCTATAGCCGATCATTGGCCTGACAAAGGGCCACTGGCCGGTATTCATGCCTGTTTAAGTCAGAGCAAACACCAGCTGAATCTGGTGATCCCTGTGGATATGCCAGGCCTGAGCCCGGCCTTGCTGGAAACTTTAGTGCAGCGACATCAGGGCGATACCAGCGCTTTTACCGAAAGTACTATGCCCTGTGTGCTGCGCCGCTCTGAAGCCATGCTGGATTATCTGGAGCTGCAACTGCAGCAAGGTGGCTCTGGCTGTTCACTCTGGAAATTGCAACAGCAATGGCAAGTTCATCAAACGCCCTGCCCGTCTCCGGAGCAGCTGTTTAACCTCAATACCATCACAGAATGGCGCCAGCATCAAAGCGCCAGGGAGAACCTATGGCCTTTCAGTTCAGTAGCTTATTAACGCCTTTATCCATAGCAGTGCTGACGGTGTCCGACACCAGAACGCCAGACAACGACAGCTCTGGCAATTGCTTGGTCGAGCGTTTAAATGCAGCAGGCCATCAGCTGGCAGAGCGGCGTATTGTCAAAGACGATATGTATCAGATCCGGGCTTTGGTCTCACAATGGATTATTTCGCCTGCTATTCAGGTGATTTTGCTGACAGGCGGCACCGGCTTTACGGAGCGCGACTCCACACCTGAAGCTATTCAACCTTTGCTGGATAAAGAAATTATTGGCTTTGGTGAATCCTTCCGGCAACTCAGCTGGCAGCAGGTCGGCAGCTCTACTATTCAGTCGCGTGCTTTGGCCGGTTTAGCCAACAAAACCCTGATTGTTTGTCTGCCTGGATCGCCCAATGCCTGTGCCACAGGTTGGGATTTGATTTTACAAGACCAGCTGGATTCACGACACAAGCCTTGTAATTTAGTGCCGCATTTAAAAGCGTCCGCAAAGGCTTTCTGCCAACCAAGGAGTGCCTGATGCAACAACTTACCCATCTGGATCAAAGCGGCCAGGCCTCTATGGTCGATGTCAGCCAAAAAGCCATCACCACACGCCAGGCCACTGCCACAGCTTTGCTGCACACCACCCCTCAGGTTATCCAGCTGATTGAGCTGCAACTGGTGAAAAAAGGCGATGTGTTAGCGACAGCGCGCCTAGCCGGAATTATGGCGACTAAACAAACCAGCCAGTTGATCCCTTTGTGTCACCCTTTGCCACTGAGTCAGGTGCAGGTGCATTTTCAACTGGACCAAAGCAAAGGCCAAATTCGTATTCAGTGCTGTTGCAAAGTCACAGCCAATACGGGAGTGGAAATGGAAGCCATGACGGGTGTTTGTATCGCCGCTTTAACTTTGTACGACATGGTCAAAGCTGTGGACCCAGCCTTGCAAATCAGTGCTGTGCAACTGCTGGAAAAACAAGGCGGTAAATCAGGTGTATGGCTGGCGCCAAATGTACAGAAGGAAACAGCTGATGCTTAAAGTAGTGTTTTTTGCCAGTTTGCGTGAAGAGCTGGCCACTCGCGAATTGCAGCTTAGGTTACATCAGCCTTTAACAGTGGCAGAGCTAAAACAACAACTGGCCTTAACCAGCCCTTTGTGGTTACGCCAGCTTTGCGAGCGGCAAGTATTGCAGGCGGTGAATCAGCAACTCGTTGGGCTGGATCATCTACTACAGCAAGGTGATGAAGTGGCTTTTTTTCCTATGGTGACAGGAGGTTAACCATGTTCAGCTCTGTAATTAACGTCAGAGTTCAAACTGAAGATTTTGCGGTTGACCGCATCTATCAACAGTTGCTGAATCAAAGTCCGGACTGCGGCGCTATTTGTGTGTTTGTTGGTAAAGTACGACAGTTCCAACTGGACGATAGGGGCCAAAATCTGCAACAGACCAACGCTTTATTGCTGGAACATTATCCAGGTATGACAGAGCGGGTTTTACTTCAACTGGCAGACCAAGCCGCCAACCGCTGGCCTTTGCAGCATATTCAGCTTATTCACAGAACGGGGCTGCTAGGGCCAAATGAACAAATAGTGCTGGTGGCCGTCAGCTCACCCCACAGAGCTGATAGTTTTGCCGCCACAGAGTTTTTAATGGATCAGTTAAAAAGTCAGGCGCCTTTTTGGAAAAAACAACACCATTTATACCCACAACAGCAGCAGCGACAAAACCAGTGGCTGGACTCTAAACCCAGCGATCTGACAGCTGCCCGACGTTGGTACAGCCCGGAGCAGTTACCGCTGTTATTAAAGGCCACAGATGCGCGGCCTTAAGCTGATTTTTGCCTGCGTTCTTGTTAGCTGTCATGTCAGTGCAAGCCAGCTAATCGCAGCAGCCTCGGATTTACGCTTAGTGCTGCCTGTACTGTTGCAACAGTATCTGGCTGAAACTGGCGTCAGTATTGAGCCGGTCTTTGCCTCCTCCGGCAAGCTCAGCCAACAAATTCAACATGGTGCGCCTTTTTCATTGTTCCTGGCAGCCGACTCTTTGTACACCAACAACTTGCTGCAACAATGCAGCCCAAAGCAGCACTGCCAGACTGGCTTCTATGGCCAGGGCCAGTTAGTGATTTGGTATCACCATCGTTTTCAAACTGCAGAGCAAGCATTAAAACACAGCCAACATATCGCCATCGCTGATCCCAATCACGCCCCTTATGGCAAAGCTGCTTTGGCTTATTTGCAGCAGCATGCTCTCTGGCCTGAACTGGAAGCCAAAATCCGTCGCAGCGACAATGCCGCTTTGGTCTTGCATATGCTGAGCACAGGTCAGGCAGAAGTGGGGCTGATCGGCCATGCGTTAATGCCAGAAGCCAGACTGCAGCAGTTATTGCCACAATCCCAACAGCAGCAACTGCAGCTACTACAAAAGCTGGGCCGGACTGAAGTTGTGCCTGCGCAGTTCTATCCTCCCATCCGCCATAGCTGGTTTTACCGGCCCGAAACCAAACAACCAGAGATCAAAGATTTTCTGCAGTGGATCTTGGCACCGCAACAACAGCAGTTTTGGACCGACGCAGGTTTTAAGGTGGAGCACCACTAATGCTGTATCCAGCTGAATGGCAAGCTTTGTGGCTGACAATCAAACTGGCGCTTTTTAGCAGCCTGCTTTTACTGCTGCTGACCGCACCTTTAGCCTGGTGGCTAAGCCGGGGCCAGAGTGCAGGCCGCAATGCAATCAATGCCCTGCTGACCTTGCCTTTGGTCTTGCCCCCTACAGTGCTGGGTTTTTATTTAGTTTTGTTATTGAGTCCGGATTCCTGGTTCAGCCAGCTATTGCGCCTGATGGGCATTGAAGCTTTGGCTTTTCGTTTTGAAGGCCTGGTACTGGCCTCTATGTTGTATTCGTTGCCTTTTGTGGTGCAGCCGCTGCAACAGGGCTTTGGCCAAATCGCTCAGGATTTACTGAATCAAAGCAAAGCCTTTGGTGCCAACAACTGGCAGCTAGTAACACAACTGATCTGGCCTTTAAGCCGCCCTGCTCTTTTTAGTGCTTTTATTTTAAGTTTTGCCCATACGCTGGGCGAATTTGGCATAGTGCTGATGATAGGCGGCAATATTCCAGGGCAAACTCAGCTGCTATCGATGCTGATTTACGATCAGGTCGAAAGCCTGAATTATGCCCGCGCTCATCTGCTCTCCGGCTTGTTGTTGCTGTTTTCTTTTTCGGTATTGTTTTGGTTGTATCAACAACAACGGGGGCAGCAACAGCAAGGGCAACAACAGAGAAGTCAAAAATGAGTCTGCAACTAAAGCTAAACTGGTTGGCCAGCAACTTCCATTTGCAGCTGGAATTAGAACTCAACAACCACTGGATTGGGGTCTATGGTCAGTCCGGCAGTGGTAAAACCTCGCTGCTAAAAGCCATAGCCGGATTATTACCAGCCGCCACAGCGTTTTGCAGTCTTGATGGCGAGCTGTGGCAACACGACTGCTTTCAGCTGGCATTATCAAAACGCAAAGCGCTCTATCTGGCCCCTGACGCCGTATTAATGCCGCATAAAACTGCATTGCAACAGCTGCAACTGGCCAGCCACTGGAGCCAGTCCACAGTAGATCTCAAACAAATGATCCAGGACTTTGAATTAGAGCCGCTGCTGGCTTTGTATCCGTCACAGCTGTCATCAGGGCAGCAGCAAAAGCTGGCTTTAGCTCAGGCACTTATCGCCAAACCCCGCCTGTTGTTGCTGGATGAAGCGCTGGCCCATCTGGATCATCAACAAAAAGCGGCGGTGCTGCAAAAGCTGAAACTTTATCAGCAACAACAAGGTTTTATGCTGCTATGGGTCAGTCATCAAATGGAAGACTTGTGCCTCTACTGCGAGGAAATTATCTGGTTAAAACATGGCCAGTTGCAGCGGCAACAGCAGCTGTCATCACCGCACTCTAACCAGCTCTTTTATGCGATTTAGCGTAAACAAAACGCCAAAGGCTGCAGCTGTACTTGCTGGCTGGCTTTGACACCTGAACCTGCAGCAGGCAACACCACTAGCGTATCAGCTCGCGCCAGTTCAATTAAGGCCGCAGAACTTTGACTGGCGGCTGGCACTACGGAGCCTGAGTCTTGTTCAGTGCAAAAACGCGCACGTTGAAACTCCAGCCGCCCCGGTTTTTTAGCAAAATCTGCCGCGGCAGTAGTGTAAACATGAGTTTCGGGCACAGCCACTAGACCAGCCGCTTGTTCTAACACTGGCAACACCAGTTGCTGAAAGGTAATAGCAGCGGAGACCGGATTACCAGGTAAACCAAAAAACCAGCAGCGGCCTAACTTGCCAAAGGCAAAAGGTTTACCCGGCTTTATCGCCACTTGCCAGAATTGCACCTGCCCCAAATCCGTCAGCACTTGACGGGTAAAATCAGCCTGCCCCACCGACACGCCACCCGAACAAATCAATAAGTCCGCCTCTGTACTGGCTTGTAAAAATACCTGTCGTAACAGCTTCGGATCGTCCGGCACTATGCCCAGATCCATAGGTTTGCAATCCAACCGCTGTAAAGCAGCCTGTAATAAATAGCGGTTGGCATCGTAACTATGACCGGGCTTTAACGGCTGACCTGGTTCTGTTAACTCATCACCACTGGAGCAAAAGGCCACTTTCAGTCGGGTATAGACTCGGGCACCAGCAAGACCTGAAGCAGCTAAAACCGCCAGATCCAAAGCGCCCATTCGATGTCCCACTGTAAATAACAAAGCACCAGTTGCTAAATCTTCGCCAACCCAGCGGATATGCTCGCCTTTTTTGTAACGCTGCTGTGGATCGGGCTGGAGTTTACCTTGTGCAACCTCACAATATTCTTGCATCAGCACAGTATCAGCACCAGCCGGAATTGCGGCCCCCGTCATCACAGCCATGGCCTGACCTGCTTGCAAAGTTTGCCGGGCCTGTTGCCCTGCCAATACAGTGCCAACCAGCTCTAAAGCAACACCAGCCTGAAGATCCTCATATCGCAGCGCATAACCATCCATAGCAGACTGAGTAAAAGCAGGCATAGCGACCGGGCTATAAACAGCTTCTGCCAGCACTTTGTCTAAAAGCTCCGGCAAAGGGCAATAGTGGCTCTGTGTCGCACTCGGTACTTTGCCCAACATCAGCTCAAGTGCATTTGCCACACTTAAACTTTGTTGCTGCAAACAGGCGCCGCTGCTCATAACGTTTCTCCTTGCAGGCTAAGCTCTGCGGCAATCAGGGCTTTTAATTCTGGAATACAGGAACCGCAATTGGTGCCACATTTCAGCTGCTGCCCCAGTTGCTGATAGCTATGGCAACCTTGCCGAATAGCCGCACAAATTGAGGCTTCACGCACCTGAAAACAGCTGCAAATCACTGCGCTTTGCGTCTCGCCAGAGCTGCTTCGACCAGTCAGCAATTGCCGTCTTTCGTGTTGGCTGAGCTCTTTATTAAATTGCTGATCCAGATACTGCAAGGCCAAATTCAGCGGTGTGGGGCTGATAAAAACACAACAACTTAACTGCTCAGATTCAAAAGCAGCAGCTCTGTAATGGCCCAGCGCTAAGGCCTGACTGCACAACTCTGGCTGCAGATGTAAAGAAGCTAACCACTGCTGCAACTTTGTTGGATCCAGAGCGCCGCCAGCCGTAGCAGCCAGAGTCATCTCTGCCAGCTCCAGCTGATAAAGCACTGTCTGGTTCTGTTTTTGTTTGCTGGCATAGCCACTTTTGCGACACAAAGGCCAAAGCAAATCATCCAGCTCTGGTTTTGCCATCAGCCAGACCTGCCAATGCAAAGCAAGCGGCTGAATTTGTACTTGCGCTTGTTTTAACGCCGGCTGACCTGAGACCGGATCAACCAAAGCAGGTACCAGCACATCGCAACGACCCTGGCTGCTAAATTGTTCAGTCCAGTGAATAGGCACAAAACACTCGCCGCTACGCTGTGCTTCAGTCAAACGGACACGAGCATCCATATGCCCTAATGAATTCGACAACCGCGCCAGCCCCCCATCACTGAGGCCCAGTTGCTTCGCATCCTGTGGGTGAACTTCCAGAAAAGGTTCAGCTCTGTGCTGCAACAAAGATGCAGCACGACCTGTTCTGGTCATGCTATGCCATTGATCCCGGATACGACCCGTGTTCAGCAGCAAATGATTCGCAGCCACGTCAGCAGGCTGTTGTTGAGAAACCGCAATAAAACAGGCTTTGCCAGAAGGCGTATAAAACTGACCATCAGCGCCTAAACGAGAGGCGCCGTTTGGGTATTTGTGATTAACCGGCCATTGCACAGGCGCTAACTCCTGATACTGCTGTACTGTTAACTGCGTCAAACCGGATAAATCAAACGCCCGCTGGCCATTATTTTTATACGCAGATAAAGCGGCATGTTCGGCAAAAATATCGGCAGGCCCGCTGTAATTAAAATACTCGCCAAAACCCATAGCTTTGGCAACATCACACATAATTTGCCAGTCGTGCCGGGCTAAGCCGGGCGCTGGTAATAAGGCGCGTTGCCGTGAAATGCGTCGCTCTGAGTTGGTGACAGTGCCGTCTTTTTCACTCCAGCCTGTGGCAGGCAGCACTATATCAGCGCAGGCGATAGTGTCGGTGTGGCTGACAATGTCGGATACGATCACCAGAGGACAGGCTTCTAATGCCACTTTGACTTTGTCGGCTTCCGGCATACTGACGACCGGATTGGTGGCCATAATCCAGATGGCTTTTATCTCACCACGCTCTACCGCCTCAAACAGATCCACTGCCTTATAACCGGGTTGACGGCAGATGTTTGGTGCTTGCCAGAACTCTTGCACCAGCTCGATATCAGCGTTTTGACTGTAATCCATATGAGCAGCCAGTTGATTAGCCAGGCCCCCCACTTCACGGCCTCCCATTGCATTCGGCTGACCAGTAAGCGAAAAAGGCCCACAACCTGCTTTGCCGATACGGCCAGTGGCAAGATGGCAGTTGATAATGGCGTTGACTTTATCTGTGCCGTTTTGCGCCTGATTCACTCCTTGTGAAAACAGCGTTAAGGTCAAAGGCTCATAGACAAAAGCACGATATAAAGCTTCTAGGTGATCAACAGGCAAATCACAACCCAATGCCACTTGTTCAATGCTGCCAGCTTGTTGCTGCGCGATGGTCAGAGCCTCAAAAAAACCTTCGGTATGGGCACTAATAAAGCTCTGATCCAGCGCGCCTTCAGCGGCCAAAAAGCTTAATAAACCATTAAATAACAACAGGTCCGTGCCGGGTTTAAGCGCCAGATGCAAGTCAGCCCCTTCACTGCTGGCCGAGCGGCGTGGGTCTATCACGATAATTTTACGGCTGGGGTCTTGCTGTTTGCAGGCCTGAATACGCTGAAACAACACCGGATGATTCCAGGCCATATTGGCACCGACCAGAATATAACAACGCGCCAGCTCAATATCGGCATAACAGCCCGGCACTATATCGGCGCCAAAAGCGCGTTTATGGCCAGCCACAGTAGAAGCCATACAGAGCCTGGAATTGGTATCGACATGAGGGCTACCAATAAAACCTTTCATCAGCTTATTGGCGACATAATAATCTTCGGTCAAAAGCTGGCCAGACAAATACATAGCCACTGAGCCTGGGCCATACTGCGCAATAATTGCGCTAAGCCTGCTGGCTATACTGTCTATCGCCTCAGGCCAACTGACCGTTTGACCATCGACTTTTGGCGCCAGCAAACGTCCTTGCTCGCCCAACGTTTGGGCCAAAGCCGAGCCTTTGACACATAAACGCCCATAGTTGGCCGGATGCTCTTTATCGCCAGACAGCTGTAGTCCGCTTTGCTGATCGGCGACTATGCCACAACCCACACCACAATAAGGGCAAGTACTTTGTAGTTGCATGTCTTTTCCTCTTCCCATAAAAAACGCCCGTCTCTGCTTCCCGAAGAAGAAGCAGTAAGACGAGCGCCTTTGCCCATAATGTTGTTGAAAGAGTAAGCAAAGCCGATGCCAACCCCTGTCTGCTGAGTTTTGGCTCGTTGCAGCCGGATAGCACAGAGGGCTGCTGGGAAAAGGGCATGATTCTGGTGCAAACTGACCTAAAAAAGTGCAGTACTATCGGACTTAAAGTGCAACAGAACAAACAGGACAATGCGGATTTTTAGCAATTTGTAGTTGTTGCCACTGACTAAACAACGCATCAAAACACCAGAGCTTACCTGCCAGTTCAGAACCTAAACCAGCCAAAATTTTTACGGCTTCCAACGCAGCTAAACTGCCAATCACTCCGACCAAAGGTGACAATACCCCCTGATCCAGACAACTGAATTCCTGTTGTGCCAAAGCACTGCTGTAACAGCAATAACAGGGGCCAGTATCACCCACAGGAAAATAACTGATTTGACCTTCCAGCCGCACAGCAGCCGCAGTGAGTAAAGGTTTGTGTTGCTGATAACAGGCCAGCTGTAACTGCTGGCGGCTATTCAGGTTATCGGTGCAATCAAAAACCAAATCAAACTCGGCCAGCCTGTGATCCAGGCTATCAGCCGTGACTTGTTCATGCCAGCTTTGCAGCATGCAACCCGGGTTAACCAGCTGCAGTTTTCGCTCTGCCACTGCTGCTTTAGCCAACCCCAGATCGGCATCCTGATACAACAACTGGCGCGGCAAATTACTTAAGCTGACCTGGTCAAAATCAACCAAGGTTAAGTGACCAAGGCCAGAGCTAACCAGATAAGGTGCTGCAGCAGATCCGACACCTCCCAGACCTACCAACAGAACTTTTTTTTCTGCCAGTTGCAACTGACGATCTTCATCCCACTGCGACAGCAGAAAATGCCTGCTATACCTTAATTGCTCTGCCATAGGTAACGCCTTAAAACCTGAGATCTGAACTTCAGTAAAACTTGAGCATTTATTGTGCCAGCCCATGAAATTGATAAAAACTGTAACTTCGTATTGCCTTTGATGCTGTTCTCTATTATAAAGCCGCCGACAGAGTGTCCGGATTAACTACTCAACAGAGGTTGTAGTACAAGTGCCAGTGAAAATAGCGCCAAAAGATATTAAGCTCGGCTACGCCATTAAGTTGCCTGTAGGCTGGATGAAACATCCCTTTCTGACCAATAAACTGGTCGTAGAATCAGTGCAGCAGATCCGGATTATTCAGTCACTCGAACTGGATTATGTCTATTTTTACCCGGAGCACAGCTCCGTTATTCTTGATACCTCAACGGACACCACAGACTGCTCTGTTACACAGGATTTGGAAGATGTGCAGCTGCGTACTCAAATGCAGCTGGATAAAGAACAACGGATAGAACAAGCCAAAGCGCACAGACGAGAGCTGCAAAAAACCGAAAAAGCTTTTGCTCAATCAATGGCTCAGGTGCGTAACCTGATGACAAAAGTTCAGGGGCGTCCACTGAATGCCATAGAAGATGCAACCCAGCTGATCAGCAATTTGGCCGATACCATTCTGAGTGAAGATGCACTGGTACTGCATCTGATTTCACAGGCAGGCAAAGAGCAGGAGTCGATGTACTTTCATGTCCTGAACGTGTCTATTCTGGCGATGATGCTGGCGAAAAACTTAAAATACAGCGCAGAGGAAGTGAAATGGGTCGGTTTAGGCGCCATGTTTCATGACATAGGCAAGTTGAAAATCCCGAGCCAAATCCTTCGAAAAACCACAGCCTTAACAGCACCTGAGCAAAACTTTATCAAACTTCATCCAAAACTTGGATTGGAGCTGCTTGGCCTGACCCAACAATTTCCCACTGAAGCCAAAGCTATAGTAGAGCAACATCATGAGTATCTGGACGGCAGCGGTTATCCGGCAGGTTTAAAAGCGGATGCCATTCACAAGCTGGCCCGAATTGTCGCTGTAGTGAATGAATTTGATAACCTCTGTCATCCGGCAGATATGACACAGGCCCGCTCGCCTCATCATGCCCTATCTGTGATGTTTAAAACGATGAAAGGCAAACTGGGCGATCTGGAAATGAAAGTCATGATTAAGATGATGGGAATTTATCCGCCTGGTACTGTGGTAATGCTGTCGGATAAAAGAGTGGGCATCGTCATGGCTGTCAACTCGGACACTATGCTCTACCCTAACGTACTGATTTATGATGCCGATGTGCCACGACTTGAAGCTGCCATCGTCACCCTGGAAGCCAATAAACTCTCAATTGAAAAAGTGATCAAACCCAAAGCCTTACCGCCTGAGGTTTTTGCCTATTTAAACCCACGAGCTCAGGTCAGTTATTTTGTTCAACAAAAAAATTGAGCTGGGTCAACAACTTCAAGGCCATGGCTTGAAATTGGGCATTTTTTGCTAACCGAATATATTGTTTAGCTTTATAATGTCCGACCAGTGGTGAACCTCCGTTTAACTTCTGTATACAAATCAATGCTCAGCTGTCAGGATGTAGTACGCTGAATTTTTAAACTGCTTTTCGCAGACGACTTAAAGCGCTCAATAAAGTGGTTTTATTGCCCGCCGGACAGAACTAAAAATTTATGAATAGTCATCCTGGATCAGAATTGCTGATCTCTTTTATATGGTTACTGGCACTTGTCGCTGGTATAGCCTGGGGTTTTATGACCAGGCCATTGCGCATAGCGCCCAAAGCCAGTATCCGCTTTTTTTTCGCCAATATGTCGTTAAGCGCAGGTATTTATCTGCTTACTTTACGCACAGCCGATGCAAATTTACTGAACTGGTTACTTGCTGACATGGCGATATTATCCAGCTTTATGCTCATTGGTTGGGGTATTCAACAGCTCTTTAAACTGCCTTCAAGCGTGAAACGCGATTGTCTGATCTTACTACTCACCTGTGCGCTGATGTTGGCCGGTCAGTTACAACAACTGCACCCAATCTTTTTAGGCGTGGTATTTTCAGTGACAGCCACTGTATTTCTATTTTCAGCCAGCCAAAATAATTTCCAGGCCATACAAAAGGATTTTGGCTTTGTCGCCGCTTGCCTGATGTCAGCACCGCTTTTTATTATCAGTGTTATTTTTTTCGCCCGAACTTTAATTTTACTCTGGCCAGGAACTGATACAGACAGCTTTGTGGCTACAGATACAGCAGAAGCTATGCCGTTATTGTGGTCTTATATCATCCTGACATTGGCGATCAATATTGTGATGATTGGTGGGGCTTTGGCACGCTTAGTGGCTAAAATCCGCCAGTTTGCTGAGCGGGATCAACTGACAGGTTTATGGAACAGAAGAGCAGTTTTAAAAAAACTGCAGGAAATGCATGAGCAGTGGCAAAAACATCATACAAGTTACAGCCTGATTTTATTAGATTTAGACCACTTTAAACTGATTAATGACAGCTTAGGCCATGATGCCGGAGATGCAGCATTACGGCGCTGCGCTACCACTTTATCTGCAGTGGTACGAACTCAGGATCTGGTCAGTCGTTATGGCGGTGAAGAGTTTTTATTGCTGTTCCCCGGCGTGACCGCTACAGAACTGCCTCATATTGCCGAGAAAATCCGCACAACTCTTGCGGGCTGCCAGCTGATTTGGCAAAACCAGCCGATAGAACTTAGTGCCAGTTTGGGTTATATCACTGTCTATCCAGGTGCTAAAGCCGAACAATTGCTGACACTGGCAGATAAAGCTATGTACCAGGCCAAGGCAGAAGGCCGCAATAAGGCTTGTCTGGCCATCATAAGCTAATGAAAAAGCACGAGTTCATATAAAACATTAACGCACTCTGACACTTTGGAGTAGCTGCTGAATAATGCTATCGGCCTGAGCTTTGTACAGAGGCCATTGCAGATAATTGCCTTGTGTCAGCACCAGCACCATATCCAAAGTTGGGAAAACAGCAATATATTGGCCTCCATCCCCTTCTGCAGTGTAATAAGAAACCCCATCCTGCTGCCGTAACCAGAAATAGTAGCCGTAAGCGCCGGCTGAGCTTTGAGCCTGACGGCTGGTCATCTGTTGCACCCAGCCTGATGGCAACAGCTGTTCACCCTGCCACTTGCCTTGCTGCAAATATAAAATCCCTAATTTGAGCATATCACGGGGAGTGAGCCATAAACGGGCAGAACCTTCTGGTACGCCGTCAGGTTGAGTGTCCCAACGGTACTCTGTAAAACCCAACTTATCAAACAGCTGCTGTTTTGCCCAAGGCTGCAATGGCTGCTTTAACTGCTGCTGTAGCAGGTTCAATACCAGATTAGGTAAAGCACTGTTGTAAGCCCAGCTTTTGCCTGGCCCGGTATTGGGCTTTTGCAGTAAGTAATCGACAAAATTCTGCTGCTGCCATAGCTTCACTAAGTCATCAGCAGTCCACTCATCCCAGACAAAACCGGCTTGCATCGACAATAACTGATGCAAACTAATACCAGCTTTTAGCGGGTCAGCTTTGATCACTGGATGCTGTGGTAGCAGCTGCGCCAAAGTACTGTCGACAGTCAAACCCGTCTGCTTTAAGGCAATACCGGTTAAGGTTGCGGTGACGGCTTTTGTCACTGACGCAACATAATGAGGTTTATCCGCTGTCCAGACAAAATCCTGCTGGCCTCTGACCAGTTTGATCCCTTGCTCAAAGTTGATAAAGTCATTGTTACCCTTTTGATACAGTTCAAACACCAAAGCGCCGGATTTATATAAAAGCAGGCTATGAACCTGCTGATAAGCCGATGTACCGGTAACTACTTTCAAGTGCTGAGCTAATTTCAGCAATTGTTTCTGATCCAGACCACGATTTACCGCCGAATCAACCAGCAGACCATCCTGTAACTGCACAGGTTGTTGCAGCAAGGTGATCACAGGATCCTGTATCAGATCTGTGGCCGGGAGTTTCTCACTGACAACACAAATAATTGCAGTAAATGCAATCACTTTTAAACATGACAAGCTTTGACTCAAACCCCTCATATCCACCTGTTCACTATCACGCGCCCTATCAGAGCTGAATCCAGAAACCTCTAAATAAACATAAACTTATAACTATGGCTACAGCTTTTTTATATAAATCCATTTAATTGTATTGACGGTTGAAAATTAATCATCTACCTTTTGTAAGCGCTTACATATGACAGATTTAGAGGGTGCATTTTTTTTATGCAAAAATGTAAGCGCTTACAGGGTGAATAACAAACAAGAATAGACGATCTGGGAGAGATAAATGAAAGGCAAAGAATTCAGGAAAACCCGTTTGGCGGCCAGCTTATCACTTGTGCTGGGCGCTTCTGCGTTAGTTCCGGCTTATGCAGCTGACGCTCAGGGACAAGAACAAAAAGAAGATACCAAAGCTGTTGAAGTGATTCAGGTCAAAGGTATCCGCGGTAGTTTAACTAAATCGATGGATATTAAAAGAAATTCATCGGGTGTAGTGGATGCCATCACAGCTGAAGATATTGGTAAATTCCCGGACACTAACCTGGCGGAGTCTTTACAACGTATTACCGGTGTTTCTATTGACCGCTCAAACAACGAAGGTAGCAAAATCACAGTTCGTGGTTTTGGTCCTGAATTTAACCTTGTGACACTCAACGGCCGCCAGATGCCAACAACAGGCGGACGTTCTTTTGACTTTGGTGATCTGGCGACTGAAGGCGTCAGCGGCGTTGAAGTACATAAAACGGCAAAAGCAGATATTCCAAGTGGTGGTATAGGTGCAACGGTGAACATCACGACTGCCCGTCCACTGAACAACCCTGGTATGCATGCTTCAGTTGGTGCAAAAGCTGTACATGACAGCTCCAATGTCACAGGTAAAGATGCCACACCTGAAGTGTCCGGTGTTTACAGCAATACCTTTGCGGATGACACTTTTGGTATTTTGTTATCTGGCTCACGTCAGGAACGTAATAACAGAGAAGAAAACATGGCGGTGGATACCTGGCTGCCTAATGTCGATCTGTCCACGTCGCCTAACTTAGATTTAACAGATAACAACGAGCGTGCCGATGGCGCGACATGGTATCCGCAAAATGCTGGTTATGGTTTTGGTGATATAGAGCGGGTTCGTACCAACGGTCAGCTGGTTTTACAGTACGCACCAAATGATGACTTAACAGCAACTCTTGACTACACCTACTCCAAATTGGATTTTGAAAGTGAACGCCGTGGTTTTGGTGTTTGGTTTAATAACGGCGGTAACGTACAAAGTGCCACAATCAACAAGAACGGCACTTACACCAACATGACCGAAGTGAATGGTGACTTTGCAACTAACCTTGGCCGCACTGAAACACAGAATGAAAACAAATCTTTAGGTTTTAATCTAGAATGGCAAGCTACTGATGCTTTGTCTTTTGAGCTGGATGCACATAGCTCTACCGCAGTGAATCAAGGTGTAGGCTTAGGCCACGACACCTATATGATTATAGGTAACACCTCATGTGACTGGTGCGCCAACCCAACAGCCAACCTGACAACCAAAAGCGCAGATTTCACCAAAGGTGAAATTCCAATCATCGATATGACCTTAACTGGCGGACAGCCAGAATTACTGCCATCTGATTTAGGTTCGTTATTTGGTGGTGTCAGTAAAGGCTTTAACGAAAACGATATGGACCAATTCCAGTTAAAAGGGAAATGGCTGAACGAAGGCAATGGCGCTTTAACCAGTATTGATTTTGGTACTTCGTATACTGATATGAAATTCCAGTCCACCAATGCTTATTCTGGTCAGTTAGCCGCTGGCTGGTGGTTATGGTCAGCGGATTGGTTTGATGACGGTATTTTCCGTAAAATGGACAGCTCTGGTTTACTGGATAAGTTCTCAGGTGGCGGTGGCGACAAGCTGATCAATTATTATTGGGATGCCGATCTGGATCAGATTGTTGACATAGTCGAAGGGATCAACTGTGATCATGTCGATGCGGGTATCGGAGCCTGTAGCTGGCCTGCCGAGTTAGGTGGCGTATTTGGTGCTGGTGGTATCGACGATGACCATCGTGTCGCAGAGAAAACCAAAGCTGTTTACACTCAGGCTCATTTTGAAACTGACTTCAACAATATGCCAGTCAATATCAGTGTTGGCTTACGCTATGAGCAAACTGATGTTACAGCAAACAGCCTGGAGCGCCCGGCAGTCAGCATGCAGTGGGTGAATGGCAACGAATGGGCCTACACTTATGCGACCGACCGTTCTTTCTCTGATGGTACAGGTAAAACCCGTGAGTTTTTACCTAGCGTAGATATGAATATGGAGCTGGTTGACGATGTTATTGGCCGCTTCTCATACAGCCGATCTTTAACACGTCCACCTGTTGGTGCTTTACGTTCAACCACCTCTTATCTGGGTAACCCGAAAGTAGGTCAACGTAAAGTTGCTGTAGGTAACCCAGCATTAAAACCTTATACAGCGGATAACATCGACTTATCCTTAGAATATTATTATGACGATGGCAGCTATGTATCTGCAGGCTATTACCGCAAACAAGTGGATAACTTCCTGGTCAACACCACGACTGAACAAGCCTTAGCTGGTATTACCGACCCATTTATTGGCCCACGAGCTGAAGAAGCCCGTGCTCAGTTGGTAGCCGAAGGTGTACAGCCAACTGACCAGGCTATCCATGATCGGATCAACATCAACCAAGGTACTCCGACTGGCACGCCAATCACTGGTGCAGCGGACGATCCATTGACAGTGTTCTCTGTATCCCGCGATACCAACGTTGAAACCGCAAATCTGTGGGGCTGGGAATTAGCAGCTCAGCATATGTTCGGTGAAACAGGTTTTGGTTTACAGGCGAATGCGACGTTGGTGTATGGCGATGTTGAAGCGGATGTCGACTTAATTGGTTATCAGTTTGCATTGCCAGGCCTGAGCGACTCAGCCAACCTGTCAGGTATTTATGAGAAAAATGATTGGTCTATCCGTCTGTCTTACAACTGGCGTGATGAGTTCTTAACCGGCTTTGATCAACATTCTGCTCCTGTATTTACCGAAGCCTACGGCCAGTGGGATCTGAATGTGAATTACGCTATCACTGAAGATCTGAACGTGTTCTTCGAAGGCTTAAACCTGACAGAAGAAACACAACGTACTTATGTGCGTTATAAAGAGCAGTTCCTGCGTGGTAACCAATATGGTGCCCGTTACAACATAGGTGTTCGTTACAGCTTCTGATGAAGAACTGATGGAAAAGCCGCTGCCTGCAGCGGCTTTTTTCTGGACTCAGTTCTGCTGATTCTGTATTACTAAGTTCACCCTTTTGTCCGTGCCGGAGTTGTTATGGCCAATCATGTACTGCTGGATAACATTACCCATAGTGAGTTAAAAGTCATCACTGGTCGTAGTGCTGCTTTGGGTGATGCACTGCACTGCACACCGTTGTTTTTATCCGAATTTCGTCAGGCTCAAAATTGCTACCCCATTTTTTTTCGTAAAGACCAACAAAGCCAGCGCTATGAACCTGTTGCTTTGCTTGGGTTGGAAGAAAAAGAAAATTTGTACTTAACGCCGTCGGGCTGGGATGCCACTTATCTGCCACTAAGCATCGCACGCCAGCCTTTTTTGATTGGCTTTACCCAGAGTTTTGACAATGGCGTTCCGGTAAAAAACCCGGTAGTGCATGTCGATATAGACCACCCCAGAGTCAGCTTTACTGAAGGAGTTCCGGTATTTCTACCTCAGGGTGGCAATAGCCCTTATCTGGAACAAGTCACCAGCATACTGATGGCAATCCATCAGGGTCATCAGGCCCTGCCCGCGTTTTCCGCTGCCTTAACAGAACTGGAGCTGCTGGAGCCTTTTACGCTGGACATTCAACTAAAACACGGGAAAAGCTGCCAGCTCGGCGGTCTTTATACTTTGCACGAAGAGCGCTTTAAAACTCTGCCAACTGATGCAGTACAGAAACTATGGCAAAGCGGTTACCTGGAAGATTTATATATGGTGCTGGCGTCTTTAAGCAACATTACCGCTTTAGTTAAACGCAAAAACACTACACAGCAAGAGCTATAACCATGTTTGGAATTCCGACTCAAATCCAAAGTATCGAAGCTAGCCCTCAACTCGATTTGCAACTGTTGCTGGCACAACAGACCGAGCCTCTGGTGATCCGGGGCTTAGTCAGTCATTGGCCTTTGGTACAACAGAGCAAGGTCTCCGATCAGGCTGCGGATCAGTACCTGCGGCACTATTCTGCCAAAGTTCCGGTTCAGGCATTTTATGCACCGGCAGAAAGCAATGGTCGTTTTTTTTACAATGACGACATGACAGGCCTAAACTTCCGGCAAGTGCCAACCCAACTGGAACAGGTGTTAGATCATATAGAGCAACACAGAGGTCAGAGCGCAACCCCTTGCTTTTATATGGGGTCGACCACACTGGATTATTGTCTGCCGGGGTTGCGGGAGCAGAATGATTTACCCCTGAGTGAGCTTAAGCCTCTGATCAGCATCTGGCTGGGAAATGCCAGTAAAGTTTCAGCCCATTACGATGTGCCAGACAACATTGCCTGTGTTGCAGCTGGCACCCGACGTTTTGCGTTATTTCCACCAGCACAGCTACCTAATTTGTATGTAGGACCTTTTGAGCTGACTCCGGCTGGCCAGCCTGTCAGTCTGGTCAATATAGCCGAGCCCGATTTAATCCGTTATCCAAAGTTCAGCCAGGCCCTGCTACAAGCCCAGTGGGCAGAATTGCAGGCGGGCGATGCCATATTCATCCCTAGTCTATGGTGGCATTATGTAGAGAGTCTCAGCTCACTGAATATTCTGATCAACTACTGGTGGCGCAGTACTCCAGCCTACACAGGACAGCCTATGGATGCACTACAACACGCCATCCTGACAATCAGGGACTTACCCGCCCATCAACGAGCAGCCTGGTTACAGCATTTCCAGCATTACGTATTTGCCGCAGACGAACAAAGCAGCGCTCACATTCCAATACAGGCCAAAGGTTTACAAGGCCCAATTGATCAAATCCAGGCTCGTAAAACAAGAGCCATGTTACTCAATAAACTCAACCGATAAAGGATATCGAATGGCAAAGTTTCTACTGTGGCACTCTTTAGCACTGCTAACGGGCCTGGCTCTTGTAAGCAATCCAGCGAATGCAGAAGGTTTTTTACAGGCCAAAGGCACACAAATAGTTGATGCCAGAGGTGAAGTTGTGCTGCTGCGGGGTATGGGATTAGGCGGCTGGATGCTGCAAGAAGGTTATATGCTGGAACTGCCGCAATTGGGGCAACAGTATAAAATCCGTCAGGCGTTAGTGGATTTAATAGGCGAAGAAAAAACGGCTGAGTTTTATCAGGCCTGGCTTGCCAACCACACCACCAAAGCCGATATAGATGCAATGGCGGCTTTGGGCTATAACTCAGTGCGCCTGCCGATGCACTTTAATTTATATACCTTACCGGTGGAACAAGAACCTGTCGCAGGAGAAAACACCTGGCTGGAGCAAGGTTTTGCACTGACAGACCAACTGCTGGCCTGGGCCAAAGCCAATAAAATGTATGTCATTCTGGATTTACATGCAGCACCAGGTGGTCAGGGCAATGATCTGGCGATATCAGACCGGGATCCAGGCAAAGCATCCTTATGGGACAGTACCGCCAATCAGCAAAAGACCATAGCACTTTGGAAAAAGCTGGCTGAACGTTACAAAGATGAGCCCTGGATTGGTGGCTATGATCTGATTAACGAACCGAATTGGGGATTTACCGACAGCAAAGATAAAAATGGCTGTCAGGAGCAACAGAACAAACCTTTGCGCGAGTTGATGATGCAAATCACCAGCGCCATTCGTGAAGTGGATCAAAAGCATATGATCATTATTGAAGGCAACTGCTGGGGCAATAACTACAAAGGAGTGCTGCCGCAGTGGGATAACAATATGGTACTGAGTTTCCATAAATACTGGTCGGAAAACAGCCCACAAAGTATTGCCGAACCTCTGGCACTGCGGGACAAATACCAGATGCCGTTGTGGCTGGGAGAATCCGGTGAAAACTCAAACCAATGGTTCAGAGATGCAATAGCGCTAGTGGAGCAGCAGGGCATAGGCTGGGCGTTCTGGCCGCTGAAAAAAATCCGTCTGAATAATCCACAACAAATTAATGCTAACCCTGGTTATCTGAAACTGGTCGCTTATCTGCAGGGCAAAGCTGAAAAACCTTCACCAGCAGAGGTTTACCAAGCCTTGATGCAACTGGCGACTGTAGACATTCATTACAACAACACCATTAAACATGATGATAGTGCAGAAGCTATGTTAAAGCAGCCGCACAGCAATGCCACCAGAGCCTACAAAACTCATCAGCTAACACAACACGCTTTAACAGTGCAGGCTGTCGATTACGACGTTGGCCCGTTACACCATGCCTATTTTGATACCGAAGCGGCTAATTATCATGTCAGCACTGGTAAAGAAAGGCGGCAATGGAATGAAGGCATGTTGTATCGCAATGATGGTGTGGATATAGCCAAAGATACAAAGAATCAGCTGTATATCAGCCATATTGAAAGCGGTGAATGGTGGCAATACAGCATCAGTGTGAAGCAGGCGGGGTTTTTTCAGCTATCGACCCGTTTCGCCACTACAACATCAGGAGCAAAGCTTGTCGTATCAGTGAATCAGCAGAAAGAGGTTAGAAGCACTTTGCCTAAATCAGCTTCAGACACCAGCTGGCAAG